>DNPN01000282.1:37072-37302 GCA_003501385.1 Rhizobium sp.
TCGACTCCCCTAGGGCGTGCCACTTTCCCTTACGACAATGTCTTTAATACTTGATAGGGTTTTACCGTGTTTTCGTGCGCATATTCCTATGCGTTGAGCTAACACTGAATCTGCTGCCTCTGTGGATATTTTTAAAATTTCCGTACAAAAATGCAAAATTACTCTTGCAGCATCAACCTCTTCCGATTATGAGAGCGCCACGCAACACGCGCCCTTCGTCTATCGGTTAG
>DNPN01000282.1:37593-37838 GCA_003501385.1 Rhizobium sp.
GGTTCGACTCCCCTAGGGCGTGCCATTGCGGTTTCCCACACTAATGTTTTCAAGGTGTTACAAGCTAAATTGGCCAACGGGGTAATCGTGTTAGCCAGTTTTTGTTTTCCGTCCGTTCTCATGACGACGCTTCCCACTTTTTCATAGCACTATTGGCCAGCTTTTTCTTATCCACGTCAGCCACATAAGCCTCCACTTCTTTGGAGCTTTGATGACCTGTGATAGAGGTGGCTGGGTTTGTCTAA
>DNPN01000060.1 GCA_003501385.1 Rhizobium sp.
TCCTTGGTGGTCCAAGTTTTCGTCCACATCCCCGTATTTCCACTCGGGCCTGATCTCGTACTGCAATCAGTAATGATTTGAAACGATTAATAAATTCAACGCAAGTCCTGGATCACGACGTAACGACAAACGTGATTAATTTGGTGCGGAAATCAACAGCGATATTATTGATCGTAAAATCTATCAATGTCTAGTCTCGAGCATTTCATGCTCTCGTTCGCAATGGCGAAATGGACGAATTATTCGTCCAATGGTGCGCAAAGCGAATTTTATGTTCAATTCAACAGCATTTTAAATTGATAGACTTTACAAATATCGTTTGTGCGATAATCTTGCAAAAAAAGGGGAACACCAAACATGTATCTGCTTCACCACTCCGTTCTGAAGAATCGTGGCGATCGACGCCTATGTTCGTGCCAAAGCTTTACCGCGCAAACTGCCAAAGTGTTGTGGGTGGCATTGACGTAATCAATGCGCCTTGACCAAATCCCCGGTGTCAGGGACCGCTATACGGCCGGGCATCCCCGGGATGTATCATTCTGACAAGTCCATTTGAATATTGGAAAACGACGGAGCGCGTGCTGCGCTCCAGCGCCGGATTTTCCGCGTCTAAGCTCATGGTTTGAAGCTTTTATCGGACGCGGCTCCATCAAAACCCGAATGAAATGAGGACGCATTATGTCTATTACACGCCCCACTGTTGCGGATGTCACCAAACTCGCGGCTGACCTGCATATGACCATGTCTGTGGAAGAAGCCGCAGAATATCATGCCTTGATGGGAGGAATATTTGACGCCTATGATGTTGTTGATGCTCACCCCAATCCACTGCCGGATGTCAAATATCCACGCACATCAGGCTATCGGCCGCATGGTGCCGAAAACGAATACGGTGCCTGGGCGCAAAAAACGACCGTAAAGGGTGCTCCGCAAGGCAAGCTTTCAGGCAAGACGATTGTTCTAAAGGACAACGTTGCACTCGCTGGCGTGCCAATGATGAACGGTTCGACGACGTTGGAAGGGTTTATTCCAGCAACGGACGCGACGATCGTCACCCGTATCCTTGACGCTGGCGGCACCATTGTGGGCAAAGCCACCTGCGAGCATTTCTGCCTGTCGGGCGGCAGCCATACGTCTGATCCCGGTCCCGTCCACAATCCAAATCGGCATGGCTATTCAGCGGGTGGTTCATCTTCTGGTTCTGCTGCCTTGGTGGCGGCGGGTGAGGTTGATATGGCCATCGGCGGTGACCAGGGCGGCTCTATCCGTATTCCGTCGGCTTATTGCGGCGTCTATGGGATGAAGGCCACTCATGGCCTTGTTCCCTACACAGGGGTCATGCCCATCGAGGCCACAATTGACCACACCGGCCCGATTACATCGAACGTGGCAGATAATGCCTTGCTGCTAGAGGTTTTGGCTGGGGCTGACGGGCTTGATCCGCGCCAATACGCGCCAAGAGTCGGAGCCTATACAGAAGCCCTCGGCAAGGGCGTCAAGGGTCTCAAGATTGGCATCCTCTCGGAGGGCTTTTCCTTTGCCAACACGCAGGAAGGTGTGGCGCAGAAAGTGCGGGCTGGCGCGGACCGTTTCGCCGCACTCGGTGCCGACGTATCGGAAGTTTCTGTGCCAGAATTTATGACAGCCCTTTGTGCATGGAACCCGATCACACTGGAAGGCTTCATGGCGCAGATGCTGCACGGCAATGGCATGGGCTTTAACTGGAAGGGGCTTTACGATGTCGGCTTGCTCGATGCCCATTCGGCCTGGCGCAACAAGGCTGACGATTTCTCTGTGACGCTCAAGCTCTGCATGCTCGTTGGGCAATGGGGGCTGAGCCATTATCGTGGTCGGTACTATGCAAAGTCACGCAATATCGTGCTGGAACTGAAAAAAGCGTTTGATGCCGTGTTCCGGACCTATGACCTTCTGCTGATGCCCACGGTACCCTGCGTGGCATCGCCTCTGCCCGGCAAAGATGCGTCCATCGCCGAAATCGTCACGCGAGGCTTTGAAATGACGGCAACCACCGCCGCTTTCGATGTCACCGGCCATCCCGCCATGTCGATCCCCTGCGGCCTGTCCGACGGACTGCCTGTCGGCCTGATGCTGATCGGCAACGATTATTGCGAGACAACCATCTATCAGGCCGCGAGCGCCTTCGAAGCCGACGGGGACTGGAGGCAGTTCTAACCACCTTTCAAAGCCAAAAAATGGGTGGGTTGCTCTGCGACCCACTCTAAAAAAGAGGAGAATTCATAAAAATGGCATCCAAACGATACCTTAAAACAAAACTGGCGACAGCGGCTGTCGCCTGCCTGTGTAGCTCTTCATCTGTGTGGGCTGTTGATCTCGACTCGATGGATCTCGTTCCTGCACCGAGCGGAACGAATGCTATCCTTTCCTATTCGACTTTTGCGACCAGAGACACCTTTGTGACCAATAGCGGCAGCAAAATCAAAGCCGGTACGGGCCTGGATTCCTATGTCGGTATCCTGCGCTATGTCCACTACACGGACATTGCCGGCTTCTCCTTTGCGCCGCAGGTGCTGCTGCCTTATGGCAGCCTTTATAACGGCAGCCTTGGTGGCACCCCATTGGCGTCAGCAAATGGCTTCGGCGATCCAATTCTTGCTGCCCCGCTCTGGCTGGTCAACAACAAGGATAGCGGTACAACGTTTGCAATCGTTCCCTATCTTTTCGTGCCACTCGGCTCGTATGACGCCGGACACGCCCTCAATCTGGGTGAAAACCGCTGGAAATTCGATCTCCAGCTTGGTGGCACACAGGCACTTGGCAACGGTTTCACCGTTCAGGCCTCTCTTGATACCATGTGGTACGGGCGCAATTCTGATGCCACGGCAGATGGCGTCGGGCGGCTTGAACAGGACAATACCTATCAGGGCCAGATCTGGCTTTCCTATTCCCCCCCATCCGACAAGAGCTGGAATTTCGCTGTCGGCTATTCGAAATACTGGGGCGGGGTCCAGACGCTGGATGGCGTTGAAAATGGAACGGCCACGAAATCTGATCAGGTAAGGCTGCAAATGGCCAAATTCCTGACACCAACACTCCAGGTGCAGGGCCTGTTTCAGCGAGATCTACGCGTTGAAGGCGGTTTCAAGGAGGATGCGCACGTCACACTGCGCCTGATGAAGCTATTCTGACGTTCAATCAGATCATTGCGATCACAATATTTGGCAATTCAACGAAAAAAGGAGACAGAGATGTCGCATAGTCACACCGAGCCACCAGCAGATATTGAATTGCGGGTCAAAGCACTGGAATCACTTTTGACTGAAAAGGGCTTGATTGATCCTGCTGCCCTTGATGAACTGGTCGATACCTACGAGAACCGCGTTGGTCCGCGCAACGGCGCGCTTGTGGTTGCAAAAGCCTGGACGGATCCGGATTATAAAAAGCGCCTTCTGGAAGACAGCACCGCTGCGATTGCAGAACTTGGTTTCTCCGGGGTTCAGGGCGAGGACATGGTGGTGGTTGAAAATACCGCTGACGTCCATAACATGACGGTATGCACGCTTTGCTCGTGCTACCCATGGCCGACGCTTGGGCTGCCTCCCGTCTGGTATAAATCCGCTCCTTATCGTTCTCGTGTCGTCATCGATCCACGCGGTGTGCTGGCGGAGTTCGGTGTGCGCGTGTCTGAAGACAAGGAAATTCGCGTCTGGGATAGCAGCGCCGAAATCCGATATCTCGTTCTTCCCGAGCGCCCGGCTGGCACGGAAGGCTGGAGCGAGGAACAACTTGTCGAGCTTGTGACCCGCGATTCCATGATCGGCACCGGATTCCCCAAACAGGCTTGAGGCTGACGTCACGATCGGCAGACCTGTTTCAACAACGATAACACATGAGGAGAACTGACAATGAACGGAGTCCACGATCTTGGTGGCATGCACGGCATGGGGCCAATCGCGCCACCAGCGGAAGAACCGGTCTTCACACATGAATGGGAGCGGCGTGCTTTCGCGCTCTTCGTGCCGCTCTTTGGTGCGGGATGCTTCAATGTCGATGAATTTCGCCACGCCATCGAGCGGATGTCGCCTGCCGAATATCTCGAAGGTAGCTATTACGAGCACTGGCTGCATTCGTTTGAGACGCTTCTTTGCGAGAAGGGTTACATGACGGCGGCCGAGCTCGAGGCTCGCATCCAGCAGATGAAGGGAGCAAACTGATGCCAGTTACCAAGGATATGGTTCCAGTCATCGTCATGACAGGGGCATCCGCACGCGTCGCGGAAGACATCCCTGCGAACTTCAAGGTTGGCGACAAGGTGCGCGCCAAGAATGTGAATCCAGCGACCCATACGCGTCTTCCTCGCTACGTCCGTGGCAAGATCGGCACAATTTTTATGGATCACGGCGTCTTCGTGACTCCGGACACTGTCGCCCATGGTCAGGGTGAGCATCCGCAACACGTCTACAATGTCGTCTTCAGTGGTGACGTGCTCTGGGGCGGCAATGCATCCGAGAAGAACAAGGTCTATATCGACCTTTGGGACGATTATCTGGAGAAGGTGGAAGCATGAGCGCGCCCGTTCTCCCTGATATGGTTCAGCTTCCACGCGATGAAACCGGTCCGGTTTTCGATCGGCCCTGGCAGGCACAAGCTTTTGCCGTGACCGTGGAACTCTACAAAAGCAATCTGTTCACCTGGCCGGAATGGGTGGAGGTGTTCAGTGCCGAAATCAAGGACTCTCCGGCCATGCCGGGCGAAAGCGTCAACGACGCCTATTATCGCCAGTGGATGTCGGCTTTGGAGAAAATGGTTGCTTCCCGCAACCTGGTGGAAGAGGCCGATCTTCTCGCTCGCAAACAGGAATGGCACCAAGCCTATCTGAATACCCCTCATGGGCAGCCGATCCTGCTGATGAACGCAAGCTGCCCCCCGCGGCATACGCACGATGATCATGATCATCACCACGATCACGACCACCATCATAGCCATGCGGCCAAACTTAGTCCCGTCGCAGTCAGCGCTGCAATCTCCAATTGATACAAACAAGGACATGTCCCAATGACCCATATCACCAGTGTCCAACCATCCATCACCATTTGTCCAGTGCCGTTGGCAGAAATTGTTCCATGGGCAGTCTTCGCCGCCGTGTTCTTTCTGATTGCAGCCTATTTTGTGGGTGCGGAACAGGGTGGCGAAGGCCTTGTTGCACGAACCGCTGGGCTTCTGCTATCACGCGACGTTTTTTGCTCGTAGGATATTTTTGAT
>DNPN01000210.1:0-345 GCA_003501385.1 Rhizobium sp.
TGGATGCCGTGGCTGCGGCCAATGCGCACCGAATCCTTGTGTTCAAAGGCGCGGGCTTTCAGGGCGGCCAGCACGCGGTCCATATCGGCCAGCAGCAAGTCGGCGGCGCGGACCAGCTGGATGTTCAGCGTGGTGTCCAGCACGTCAGACGAGGTCATGCCCTGATGCACAAAGCGGCTATCGGGGCCGATGAATTCGGCTAGGTGGGTGAGGAAGGCAATCACGTCATGCTTGGTGACAGCTTCGATTTCATCGATGCGGGCCACGTTAAATTCGGCAGCGCCGCCCTTTTCCCAGATGGTCTGGGCGGCATCCTTTGGGATCACGCCCAGCTCGGCCAGCGCG
>DNPN01000210.1:634-7162 GCA_003501385.1 Rhizobium sp.
CGAACCAGATGCGGAATTTGGTTTCGGGAGACCAGATAGCGACCATTTCTGGCCGGGAATAGCGCGGGATCATGAACGTGCCTTCTCAATAGTTTAGAAACAGGCCGGAGCCTGCTTGATGAATAATCTCAAGGTTTGATGGGGACAGCCAGCCAGCGGCCATCCGAGCCTTGGCTGGATGGGTTCATCACCAGCACAAGCGCAATCTGCACCACATTGCCACCGGGAATCTGATAGGTCACCACGCCGCCCAGACGGTAGCCGGTGGGACAGCGGCGGCTGGCGGGCACATGGCCATCTTCATAGACAACCTTATCCTGTTTGGCACCGTTGATTTCCGTCATGCGCAGGCGAAAGCCCTTGATGGTCGGCACCTGATCTTTGCAGGCGGCGGGTGCGCCTTCGTCCAGCTCTTCCAGCGTCAATGTATAAGGCTGGCCGACGGCGGGCTGCACATTGTGCAGGCGGTAGCTGAGGATATGGCCATCAACGCCGACTTCGCTGACCGGGTTGAAGGCAACAATCTCGCCGGGATGGTTCAAAAGATCGCGCTGCTGCACGATTTTTGCCACCTGTTCCATGCTTTTTTGCCGAATGGCGGCCAGCGTGCCTTTGTCGTCATCGGCGCGGATGCGCACGGGCGTGTCGGGCAAAAACGTATTGTTGGTCAGATCAATGGCGAAAATATTGGAATAGGCGGTGTTGGTGCCATCCTGAATGCCGAATTCTTCAAATGCAAACACGGTGCCATCGGCGGAAAAACCAATGGGCCGAACATTTGCAATATCACCTGCGAATGCTGGCAGGGAGAGAAGCGACGCGATGGCAAACACCGTGCCTCGGAGCCAAGGCATGTTCAAGCGCGGCCTCCTTCAGCGGCAGCTCGCAGTGCCGTTACAGTCTGTTTATATGCGTCCACGCCATCACCCTTATATATTGCAGAACCAGCCACCAGCACATTTGCACCGGCTTTTGTCACAATCGGGGCAGTCTCAACAGTTATGCCGCCATCCACTTCCAATGCAATGGGGCGGTTGCCACTCAACGCATTGGCCTGGCGAATTTTATCGGCAGCAAAGGGAATGAACCTCTGGCCACCAAAGCCGGGGTTGACGCTCATGATCAGGATCAGGTCCACGTCATCCATCAGGTTTTCCAGCACGGAAACAGGGGTGGCGGGGTTGAGCGAAACGCCTGCCTTTTTGCCCAGCGCCCGAATGCTTTGCAGCGAGCGGTGCAGGTGTGGCCCGGCCTCGGCATGCACGGTAATGTAATCGCATCCGGCATCGGCAAAGGCTGCGAGAAAGGGATCAGCGGGGGCAATCATCAGGTGGCAATCAAACACCGCTTTGGTGTGTGGGCGCAGCGCCTTGATGACGGCGGGGCCAAAGGAAATATTGGGAACAAAATGCCCATCCATCACATCCAGATGAATCCAGTCTGCACCGGCTTCCACCACGTCGGTCACCTCTTGCCCAAGCTTGGCAAAATTGGCCGCGAGGATGGAAGGGGCGAGCAGCAACGGGCGGGTCATTCTATCTTATACTCCGAAAACGGCAGAACCTGTTGCGGCTCAATAGCATTGTCGCACTTGCGCGACAACCAATTGCAGCGAAGTTTGATGGGTGTTTATGCCGATGTTGCATCAAAAAATCGATGGATTGGACAGCGCCTGCATCGCGGGCTAAAAACAGGGTGGAGCAGGATAAGGGAGTGGGAATGCACAGACTTGTTATTGTTACGGGTGGCAGCACGGGCATCGGCCGCCAACTGGTCAAAGCCTTTGCGCAGCAGGGAGATCATGTGGCGTTCAGCTATGTGGGGGACGATGCGCCAGCGCAAAGCCTGATGGCAGATATTGAGGCTGCGGGAGGAAAAGCCTTTTGCGCCGCTGCTGATGTGGGGGATGGAGCGGCTGTTTCGGGCTTTTTTGATGCGGCCTGCACTTGGGCGGGGCAGGCACCGGATGTGCTCATTAACAATGCCGGTGTGCAAACCTGGTCCAGCTTGCTTGATCTGTCGGAGCAGGATTGGAACCGGGTTATTCGCACCAATCTTACGGGTACGTTTCTCAACACCAAGGAAGCTGCAAGGCGCATGGTGGAGGCTGGCAAGGGCGGCGCTATCATCAATATTGGTTCGGGTTGCAACAAAACGGCGTTTCCGCATCTGGTGGATTATACAGCGTCCAAGGGCGGGGTGGAGCAATTCACCAAGGTTGCGGCGGTGGAATTGGGGCCGAATGGAATCCGGGTCAATTGCGTGGCACCCGGTGCTATCGCAACGGAGAGAACCTTTGAAGAGGCACCGGATTACGCCGAGACGTGGGGTAAGGTCACGCCGCTTCGGCGTGTGGGCACACCACAGGATATTGTTGGCCCTGTGATGTTTTTGGCAAGCGATGCGGCCAGTTTTGTCAGTGGCCAAACGCTTTGGGTGGATGGTGGTTTGTTCACCCGACCTGTCTGGCCTTATGAAACCTGAGCCTATTGCGGATGGGGCGCTTGAAAAGCCCCGTCACGCCACTCAAGCAATTGATAGGGATTAACAGCCAACTCGTGATTGGCATCAAAACTCACCGGGCCAATTGCCGTTTGGGTGCTGTTTTTTGCGATTGCTTCACTCAGTGACGTTTTTCCTGCCTGTTGGCTGGCAGCAACGACAAATTCCACTGCGGCATAGGCGGGCAGAGTGTAGCCATCCGGCTCTATGTTCTGCTTGCGCAAAGCTGTAGTGGCGGATTGTGCAGTGGGCAGGGTGGCATAGTCCGGTGTTGTCACCGCCAACACGCCATCAACGAGGGGAACGGGCTTATCAACGGCCTTCATGACATCGCCGCCCATGATGACAAGGGCGATATTTTCCGCCTTGGCATCGCGGGCAATGATGCTTATATCGGTGCGATCTCCGCCGATAAACACATGGGTGGCACCGGCTTTTTTCAACCGGCGCACCAGTGATATCTGCTGATCCTGTCCCGGGCGATAGGTGTCGGCAAACACCGGTTTCATGCCCTGCTGATCGAGTGGGGCGCGTAGCGCTTCAACCAGATCGCGCCCGCGAATGGTGCCATCATCCACCAGCGCGAAGGCAAAGCCGGTCCATTGCGTGAGGATGACATCCACCAGCTTGGCGCTCTCGGCCTTGTTGCTGGGCGCGAGCCTGAAAAACGGCCAGTGCTTTTTCAAGGCATCTTCCATGATGGTCGGCCAACGCACTGAGAGTGTGATGGCCGGAATGTCTGCCGCTGCCAGCTTGGGCAGGCTTCCTTCCAGGCTTTCACTGCATAGAAAACCAACGGCCACATCCACCTTTGCCGCAATAAGCTTGTCGGCAATGGCGGGGCCGCTGTCTGTGGCGCAGCTTTCATCAATGACGGTGATGGTATTGTGGCTGGCTGCTGCTGCGGTTTGCGCGCCAGAACGCATTTGCTGGCCAAGTAACGCATAAGCACCGCCTTGTGGAGCCACAAGGCCGATATTCATTGAAAGCGCTGGCGTTGCCGCCATAAGAACGCTGGCGAAAGCAAGGGAAAGGGCAGGGTGAAAGGTCATTCTGTTTCGGATCATCATGAAGAGACTGTTATCTTATCGAGGTCTGGATGCCAAGGAAACGGAAATTTGCCCAGTTGTCGCTTTCGCCAACGGTTTGACCTTGCTGTATCATGATCTATAGGAGTGGAAGAATTGATTCAGACAAAGGGTGCGAGTGAGAATGGCCATCGATGCCTTGGACTATCGTGAAGCGATGAGCCGCTATGCGGGCCATGTGCAGATTATCACCACCCGCTTTGGTGATAACACACGCGGCACCACCATTACCGCCGCTTGTTCCGTGTCCGATCAGCCGCCCATGCTGCTGGCGTGTGTGAACAATCAGAATGAAAACAATCAGCCATTTTTTCAAAGCGATAGCTTTGTGCTCAACACGCTGGGGGCGCAACACCAGGAACTGGCCGGTGCCTTTGCAGGCTTTGGCAAGCTGACCAGCGAAGAGCGCTTTGCGCTGGGCACATGGGAGATTGGTGTGACGGGTGCGCCGATTCTGACCAACGCCATTACCGCCTATGAATGCCGTATTGTGGATCGCAAAATCACGGCCAGCCACACGGTGTTGTTTGGCGAAGTGATTGGCTTGAAAATGGGCGACAAGACTGCCTCCCTGCTCTATCTTGGCCGGGATTTTCACACGGTTGAGTGATTGACAGGTTGGCGCGATGGACAATGCAGACATTGAGGACATGTTCAGCGCGCTTGGGCCCGTTTCTATCCGCCGCATGTTTGGTGGCAAAGGAATTTACCACCACGGCGTGATTATAGCGCTTGATCTGTTTGACGAAATTCTGCTGAAGGCAGATGCCGAGACAGCTCCAAAATTTGAAGAAGCCGGAGCACGCCAATGGACCTATCAGCGCGAGGGCAAAAAGCCCGTGGCCATGCCTTATTGGTCCGTTCCCGACGATGCCTTTGATGATCCTGACGAGATGGCAAAATGGGTGACGCTGGCCTATGAGGCCGGATTTCGTACCCATAAGCCGAGTGCGAAGAAGACGTTAGCGAAGAAACGGTAAAATCGCTTTGGTGACATCGGAAAGCGGGTTCGGCAAGTCATCCAACGAGAACCAGCCAAAATCCGATAGTTTGTCTGGCTCCGCTAATGTTGGCTCACCGGCAAAATCCGTGGTTTTGTAGATCATCAATATCCAATGTTCTTTTGCACTTGTGTGGATACGCTCAAGGGCCGTGAGAAAATCAACTTTCCCAATTTTAAGACCTGTTTCCTCTTCCGCCTCCCGGCGTGCGGCGCTGGGCGCAGGCTCCATATGGTCAACCTTGCCGCCAACAATACTCCAAAAACCAGCCTCAAGCGGCTTGAGTCGCTTATAAAGCAGAAGTTTTTGGTTTTGCAAAATGGCGAGGCTTGATCCTACGCCAATGAAGTCAACACCCTGATTCAATGCCATTTATCTCTACATCTTGTAAATAAAATGATGGCTCAATATTCAAGGTCAACATGACATGCGCATGACATATAATAATTTTATATTTGGAAGCGTTGAAGGTCGTTTGTGAATCCGATTGCTTACCGCAAAAACGGCAAAATCGCTTTGGTGAAAGCCGAGAGCGGCTCTGGCAAATCATCGAGCGCAAACCAGCCAAAGTCCGAGAGCTTGTCCGGCTCAGTCAATTGAGCTTCACCTGCCACATCATCTGTCTTGTAAAGCAGGGAAATCCAGTGCTGACAATCAGCCTCAACAATTTGCTCTGTGACAGAGACAAATTCGATTTTGCCAATCGATAGCCCGGTTTCTTCTTCGGCCTCGCGCTTGGCGGCCAGCTCGGAAGGTTCCAGAACGTCAACCTTGCCGCCAACAATGTTCCAGTAGCCGACTTCCGGTGGGCGCATGCGCTTGTACAGCAACAGCTTGCCATCCCGCAGAATGGCAAGGCCCACGCCCACGCCGGGGAAATCAATACCCGGCTTCATATTATGCCTTGGCGTTGGCAACAATCAGCATGAAAGCTGGAATGTCATCGCCGAAACCAACGGGTGTCGGGCCGTCATCGTGGTCGCGGTAATGGTTGCGGCGGCGCTCGCGATTATCGTCATTGGCCGGGTTTGGCGACGAATTCTGGCGCTGATCCCGATTGCCCTGATTCGACCGCTTGTCTGCCTTGCGCTCTTGCTTCACGCTTTCCACCTTGGTTACGACGACTTCCTCAGCCGCTTCGACATTATCCTGCACTTTTGCGATGTCAGCTTTATGACTTGGCTCAGTCTTTGCGGCTGGGCGACGGTCACGCTCACGGCCTCTGCCGCGTCCGCGACGCTCTTCCTTTTCGCCCTCGACCGGGGCGGGCAGGCTGGAAATATCGCCATCATGCCATTCGATCTTCTTGGTAATCAGCTTTTCGATGGCGTCGAGATATTTGGTATCGGCCTTTGTCACCAGCGTGAAGGCGGCACCGGAGCGGCCTGCACGACCTGTACGGCCAATGCGGTGAACGTAATCTTCCGCATGGATTGGCACATCGAAGTTGAACACATGGCTCACATCTGGAATGTCGAGGCCACGAGCGGCAACGTCAGAGGCGACCAGAAGGGTAATCTGATTATCCTTGAAGCCAGCCAGCATATTCGTGCGCGAACGCTGATCCATATCGCCATGCAGGGCACCCACGGAGAAACCGTGGCGCTCCAGTGAGCGGAACAGATCGGCTACATCCTTCTTGCGATTGCAGAAGATAATGGCGTTCTTCAAATCATCCTGCGCCCGGATAATGTCGCGCAACACGGCGCGCTTTTCATAATCCTTGTTGGGGCAGGCAATCAGGCGCTGCGTCACCGTGAGCGCGGTAGAGGATGGCTTGGCAACCTCAATTCGTTCCGGGTTTTGCAGGAAGCGATCTGCCAGTTTCTGAATTTCTGGCGGCATGGTGGCCGAGAAAAACAGGGCTGGGCGGGTGAACGGGATAAGTTTGGCAATGCGCTCGATATCAGGAATAAAGCCCATGTCCAGCATGCGGT
>DNPN01000074.1:0-38084 GCA_003501385.1 Rhizobium sp.
GGAAAAGCGGGTTCCACTTTTCCCTGACAAACTCTAAAGCCTGTCGCAGTTAATAGGATTCACTGCGACAGGCTTTATCTCTTATTTAGCCGCATGTACGTTATCGCTTTATTGAGGACAATAAAACGCGACATGCTTTAGGCCATAGTCGAAATCTCTTAAAAACACAGCTACCATTAAGTTGTGTAAAATAACTTTTCGTTAGCAAACCAAGTATAGCCTACAACTGCGCTAAGAGCAGATGTGCTTCAGAGATTCGGAATTCTCCCTTCTGGAACGTCGGCGACAAGCGCGGGTTAACTCCAAAAAGGATTTCAGAGATGACAACCACCGCTTCTACATCAGGCTCTATGCCCTTTCCTCCCATGTTCCGCATGCCAACTCGTCCTCAGGCTGACGACGCAACCGATGCGACCAAGACGACCGATGCCAGCTCGACAACCAGCACCACCACAGCAGCATCGTCCACCGATTCGTCCTCGACAGACAAGACTTCCGGCAACGCACCACAAGGCTTCGAAGGCTTTGAGGACAAGTTCCCGAATTTAGGCGGTGGCAACATGGGTCCAGGCATGATGCCTCCCTTCGGCCAGCGCGAAACTTTCCTGTAATTTCTTAAGACAGCCTTTATGCTGAGAAGCTCAACGAGCTTCAATGACTACCCATTTGCACCACCGCTCTGCCATGATGGCATAGCGGTTGTTTTTTTGCCAAAAGGCTCAATTCACGCCGGGAATGCCTTGTAGTTTTATGATTGTACCAACCGGATCACCGACGTTGCGATCCAGTGCCGCCGCTGCGGCCTCAGCCGCCTTTTGTTCCAGTTCAGCCTTATCTTTTACCGCCTGCCGTGCCGCCGCCACTGCAGCAAAATAGCTCACCTCGCGCCGCAACCGCTGTTTTTCCAACACGTTGGATTGTAGCGTCTCGACACGGCGGCGTTCTCGCTCGAAAGCCTGCTGGGAGAGATAGCTGGCCATATCTCGAGCATCCAGCGTCGCCACGGGCGCGCCGATTGGTCCCGTCAGACGCAAGGCTACTGTCGGTGAAGCATCGTCAGCATCCCATGCCACCGTCAAGGTGCCATCAAGCGCAGCCGTTGCCACATCCACCACAGCATCCCCATCCAGATGGGCCGCAGGTGTTTGCATCTTTACACCCTGAATGCGGATTTTGCCATCTGTCAGGGTAAAGGCAGAGCCGACATCGCCAAGCTTGGCTGGCGCGCGCGCCAACAGAGGCGTCAATGTATCTGCCACCTGCGCCGCTGTCACCTCGCCCTTGGCTGTTTCAAAAGCCGCGCTCAAGGCAGGAAGACTGGCTGTATCCAGCTTGGGCAGAACCAGACCGGCCAGCGTAATGCGGCCAGAGCCGTTCACGGAGGACATTAGCTCCCTGGCACTGGTTCCGCTGCTTTCTGCAGTTAATTCCAAACCGGCCGCCCCCTCCAACCCGCTATTGGGCCAGATCGAAGCAAGAGCGCTTCCCTTAAGCGAGACTTTGCTGCGCAGGAACGCTGTGCCCTGATTGTTGGACACTGCAAACCGCGCTTGCGCCTTACCGCTAAGCCAATCGGCAGAGGCACTCTCAAGCGCAAGACCGCCATCGTCAATTTTAAGCTTGGCAACAAGATTACGCGCCTCAGGCAACGGTGAAAGAGCCAATGCATCCGCACGCAGATTGATATCTGCGCGCATCTGACCCCAGATCGGCTCCGAGACTTTGGCCTGCGAGAAGCCGCCCGTGAGCGGGTCTGCAACAGGGCCGATGACGCTTGCACCAAGCCATTCCAGATCGGCATGGGCAAGTTTGATATCGCCCGAAACATTGAAGGCCGAGGTGGTCGGCTCAAAATCCAGCGCACCAGACAGCACATTTCCGCCAACGTCACCCCTCAAGTCTCGCAGGGTGATTTTTTGACCCTTGCGTTCCACTGCGCCGGAGAGCGACAGCGGCAAGCCATTGGCAAGCCCCGGCAGGCTCACGGCATTTGTCATCAACAGCGGCGCGATATCGTCGCTGTCCAGCGTAACCTTGCCCTGCCCTTCCAAAAACACCGCCGTCTCCAGATCCACATTGCCGCTGGCCACGAGACGTGTCCCACCCGCTGTCAGGTTCAATTTTGCCTCGGCGGGCGCATCGCCTTTCTCGCTCAGATCAAGGTTCAGGTTTGCAGCACCTTCCATCGGCACCGGCAAAGGATCAAATCCAAGCTGCCCAAGCATGGTCGAGGAAACCGCATTTTCAGCGTGCACCGACAAGGTTTTTTGCGCATCGCCGAAGACATCAAACAGGCTGCCTTGCCGGAATTCTGCGTTCAATGTCGTGCCATTGGCCTTGCCATGCACATCCACTTGCAAACCACCATATTGGGCATCGCCAAACCGGGCGTCCAGCACAAGACTGGTGTCGTTATACCATTGGCCGCTCGCAGCCAAACGGCTCAACAGCGGATGCGCGGGCAAATGCTGCTGGAGCATCGCCAGAAATTCTGTCGCGTGTGGTGTATTGAGCGTGATCTGGGCTTTGCCATGATAATCGGCAAGCGAGCCAGAGGCATCTCCCAACGCGTTGATTGATGCGCCAGCCAGATTGCCAATATTGAGCTTTCGAACCGAAAAGCCACCGTCTTTGTAAGTGAACACCCCATCAACGTCCTGAGCGGTCACGCCGAACGCAGAGAAAGCGCCCACCTTGATTTGACCGGCAATCTGTTGATCCAGAATGGCATCAGCGCTGCTATCACCCGATACCAGCGAGGCCAGCGCCTTCACCGCCTCATAATCAAAGGCATCACCTGACACATCAAACGACAGGCTCGGATCAACATTGTCCGCCGATTGTCGTTCCAAGTGCCCGTGCAGTGTCGCGGCACCGATGGCCAGTTCCAGCTTGTCGAACTGTTGCAACCCGGCCGTCAGGTTGACATTGGCCGACAATCCAACTGTGCGCAATTTGCGAATGGCGGGATCTACGCTACCGGAAAGCCATGTGGCAAGGCCCGAAGGTTGATTGGAGGCAATCAACAAGGAGCCGTCAAACGAGGCGGCACCCTTCAACTGAAGCCGACCGGATGCCTCCAACTGGGTGCGCCCCGGCAGTGTCGCTAAAGCCTTTTCAACCTGCCATCCCGTTCCTGCGGGGTGCAAATCAAGGGTAATGTCGCGCAGCACCGTATCACCCGCCACAATGGCGGGCAGTCGCAGACTGGCGCGGCCAGGCATCTCGGGAATCGGAATCTGGTCAGCCAGCGCAATCAACGCGCGGATCCGCTGACGGGCCGAGCTTTCCAGCTGCCGCCCGGTTTTGCCCGAAGCCGGCGGCACGGCCAGCCGGTCCACATCAATTTGCTGGCCTTCCGCGGTCAGGAGAAACTGGGGTGTTTTGCCACTGTCCAGCGTTGCCTCGCCGGTGATGATATAAGGTTGATCTGTCGGGCCAATCTCCAGTCGATACTCCGGTACCCGAAGACGATCATTGGCCAGCTCGAATTTGCCCCTCATGCGCGGTGCAGGAGGGGCTGGGTCATTGCGATTCTTTTTGGCAGCTTCCCCATTTACCGGCAATCCGCGCACAGCAGCCAGAAATGTACCCTTTAAGGTCGGGTGCCGATCGGCAATGTCGAGATCGCCAGAGAGGTCAATATCCACAGGCGTCGCTTCGGGCGAAAGACGCAGTTTCAGCGGTACAAGCTGACTGCCCGCTTCCGGCTGAAGGCTGGCCAGCGAAAAGCGCCCGGCTTGTCCATCCAGCTCGCCGCGTCCTGACACCGTCCACGGTCCGGCCAGCGAGCTGGCTTTCAAATCGGCATCAAGATGCTGCACCAGACGGGTGCGGCCTGTCTGCTCATCAACAAAATTGATGGTTCCACCCGTCACAGTCACATTTTCCAGCACAACATGGTTGGTGGGCATGCTGGGACGGCTTCCCACCAACCAGTCAAGCGAACCATCCGGCAGGACGCGCAGCCGCACATTGGGCTGCTCCACCCGCATGGCAAAAATCCGGGCCTCACCCGAGAGAAATGGTGCCAGCTCCACATCCATGGAAAACCGCGCCACATGCGCCAAGGTCTTGCCATCCTCGCCGGGACCAACAGTGACATCATTCATGGTCACAGACGGAAATGGCAGAAGGCGCGCTTCCAGGCTGCCATGCACCACAACTTTCTTGCCCAGAATACGGCTTGCCTGATCTTCAAATTCATGGCGAAAATCCGTCCAGTTGACGAAAAAGGGTGCCAGAAGCGCCGCAAACAGCGCCACGACAACCAACCCGCCAAGGGCAATGAAAAGCCTGCTGAGCACTTTAATCCAACTCCAATATCGTCTGCCCCTACCCTAACCACTTGTTTTAACGGAACAAGTGGTTCGTGCGTTGCATTGGTTCAAAGCATTTCGAGCAAAAATGTATCGCGGCTTTGCGTTCGAAAATGCGTAAAAACAGAAGCTTAGAGCATGTTTGCGATTCGCAGAAATCGCAAACATGCTCTAAAGCCGGAAGATCTTGCCCGGATTAAACAGGTTATCCGGGTCAAGCCCGCGTTTGATCTGCCGCATCAGCTCCAGCGCGCCACCCAGTTCGGCATCCAGATAGCTCATCTTGCCTTGTCCCACACCATGTTCGCCGGTGCAGGTGCCATCCATGGCCAGCGCACGCTCATTGAGCCTTGCCATAAAGGCTTCAACCTTGGCCACATCCTCATCATTCTTGTCGTCAAACAAAATCAGCACATGGAAATTGCCATCGCCGACATGGCCAACAATGGGGGCCAAAAGTCCGGTCGCGGCAATATCTTCTTGCGTGGCCGCCAAACAATCGGCCAACCTTGAAATGGGAACGCAGACATCGGTTGACAAGCCACTCATTTCCGGTGCCAGCGCCCGTCCGGCCCAGTAAGCGTTATGACGGGCCTTCCACAGCAGATTGCGCTCTTGCGGATCAGAGGTAAAGCGAATGCCATCGGCACCGTATTCGGTGGCAATCTCCGAGAATTGCTCGGCCTGAAGTGCCACCGTCTGCTCATTGCCATGAAATTCCAAAAACAGCGTCGGCTTTTCCGGCAGGCTGAGGTTGGAGTAAGCGTTGCACGCCCGCACCTGCATTTCATCCAAAAGCTCAATGCGCGCCACAGGAATGCCCATCTGAATGGTCATGATCACCGCATCGCAGGCCGATTTCACATCGGGAAAGGTGCAAATGCCGCCGCCAATGCTTTCCGGTATGCCCTGCAACCTCAAGGTCACGGAGGTGATGATGCCCAGTGTGCCCTCGGAACCCACAAACAGCCGGGTCAGATCATAGCCCGCAGAGGATTTGCGCGCACGATGTGCGGTGCGGATTTCCTCGCCACTGGCGGTCACAACCGTCAGCGCCAGCACATTGTCTTTCATCGTGCCATAACGCACGGCGTTGGTGCCCGATGCGCGCGTGGATGCCATACCGCCCAGCGTCGCATTGGCACCCGGATCAATCGGGAAAAACAGGCCGGTGTCGCGTAGATAGGTGTTCAGCGCCTCGCGCGTTACGCCGGGCTGTACCGTGCAATCGAGATCTTCGGCATTAACTTCCAACACCTTGTCCATACGGCTGAAATCAATGGAAATCCCGCCATAGGCCGCATTGACCTGCCCCTCCAGCGACGAGCCAACACCAAAGGCCACCATCGGCACTTTATGGGCGGCGCAAAGCTTGACGACTGCTTGCACATCCTCAGTGCTGCCTACAAACACAACGCCATCCGGCAATTGCGACGGGATATAGGTGGTGGTATGGGCATGCTGCTCGCGAAAGGACTGTCCGGTCTGAAACTTCACACCGAAACGCTGTTTGAGAAGATCAACAACCGCCGCGATCCCCTGCTCGTTGCGTGGACCTTCCACAACATCCTTCCTGCTCATGGCCTTACTCCCATCTTTCACATGCTTTGTTCTTCGGTTGGGAGGTATGAGCCAGCACCCTTTGCTTGTCTAGAGTTTGTCAGGGAAAAGTGGAATCCGGCTTTCCCGAAAAGACAAACGAAAATAAGAAAAGCGAGAGTCTGTCTGGTTCAATCTCAGAGTACACGACGCAATCAAAAAAAACTCCCCAACCCTCCCCACAAGGGCAGGGTTGGGCAGGGGTTTTTGCAGCCCAGAAACATTTGCGTCGTGTACTGTGTCAATCTGAACCTGACAGACTCTCGTGGATGTGTGCCTGAATGATTTTTTCAAGCAAACCGATTTCATCGATCACAGAAGCATCCTATCAAGACGCCCTGATCCTGTCATCGACACACGCTTCGGCAAGCGCCGAAACATCTTGCCCCCCTGCCACTCTAATAAGGTCTGATCATTTCCCTCTTCAGGCGTATCCAACCCATGAACAATACCAGACTTCTTCCTGAACTCGCCCTTCTTCTGCTGCTGGCCACACTGTGGGGTTCCGCTTACAGCCTCATCCGTGTTGGCGTGGAAACCATTCCACCCATCACCCTGATTGCGGTGCGAACATTTTTGGCCGGCGGCTTGCTGTTGGTGATCCTGCGGCTGCGCAAACTGTCGCTGCCAACCGACTTCGCCACATGGAGGAAGTTTGCCATTCAAGCCTGCCTCAACAGCGCCGTGCCGTTTACGCTGATTGCCTGGGCCGAGCAGCATGTGAATGCGGGCCTTGCGGTGATTCTCAACGCCTTGACCCCGATTTTTACCTTTCTGATCACCGCTATTGTCACCCGGCACGAGAGTGTCAGCGTGCGCAAACTGGCGGGCGTGCTGCTGGGCATATCCGGCACCGGGTTGATTGTGGGCATGAATGCATGGCAGGGCAATGATAGCGAGCTGCTGGCCGAGTGTGCGGTGATACTGGCCTCGGTCTGCTACGCGCTGGCTGCGATTTTCGGGCGCAATTTCAAGCAGCTTGATCCGATGATGCCCGCTGCGGGATCGCTGGTTTGCGGCAGCATCATTCTGCTGCCGTTTAGCCTGATCATCGATCACCCCTGGACGCTTGCGCCCTCCAGCCACTCGATCATGGCTTTGGTGGCGCTGGCGATATTTTCCACGGCACTGGCCTTCGCCATTTATTTTCGGCTGATTGAGACTCTTGGCTCTGTTGCCACCACATCACAAGCCTATTTGCGGGTGCCAATTGGGGTGGGCATTGGTGCCGTGTTTCTCAACGAACAGAATAGTTCAACCCTGTTGATCGGTCTTGTTCTGGTGGTTGCAGGCGTCATCTCTATGACCTTGCCCACAAAAGCCTTGTCATGGTTGATCAGGCGTGGCCGACCTGTGACGACAGGGTTGCAGGACTAACGCCCATGATGGCAAGCGCGCGCTCGTATTTATCCTGCAAAACAGGATCAAAAATCAAAGCTTCCGTTGCTGCACAATTCAGCCAATCGTTTCTGGCAATTTCCTGCTCCAGCTGACCGGGGCCCCAGCCGGCATAGCCCAGCAGCATGGTGGCTTTGGCCGGGCCACGCCCATCGGAAATGGCACGGACAATATCCAGTGTTGCGGTCAGCAAAATATCATCGCTGACCGGAATACTGCTATCACTGACGTAATCCTCGGAATGCAGCACAAAGCCACGCCCCGATTCCACCGGACCGCCGGTCTGAATGGGAAAATTGCGCGCGCTGTCCGGCAGCATGATGGCGTCGTTCTGATCAATCATCTTCAAATGCAAAAGCACATCGGCAAAGGTGACCGATTGCGCCCGATTGATGATAAACCCCATGGCTCCCGCCGACGTATGGGCGCAAATGTAGATGACGCTGCGGGCAAAATTGCCATCCACCAGGCTCGGCATGGCGATCAGAAACTGGCCGTCGAGAAATCCACGTTCGCGTTTGGACGTCAAGGTTGAGAATGCCATGCTGCCTCCACCAGTTTGGGAACAACAATGTTCCGGGTCAAAGCAGACGCAGAACATCAATGGTCATTGTAAAACACACTCTCTTCACATCAAGATGCGGCATATCGCACCATCAATCAACCAAAAATGATAGAGTTCTGAAATGCGTGATTGGCAGGGCCACTTCTATCCCGTTAAACAGAAAGCATGACACACATTCTCCCTTTGTTGCAGCCGCTACGCTCGGCCATGATCATTGGTTTTCTTGTTGCTGGCGGCCTGAGCCAGGCTGAGGCCGCAAGCTCAGCATGGGCCACCAGCGATGGCGGACGCATGCGCTTGATCGTGCTTCCACCAGCACCCGATGGCACGCGGCAGGCTGGCCTGCAGATAGAGCCCAAACCAGATTGGTTCACCTATTGGCGCGAACCCGGCGATTCCGGCATTCCGCCGCAAATCACGCCAGAGCCTGGCAGCAAGACCACGCTCTCGGCCTTGACCTTTCCTGTGCCCAAACGGGTGGATCTGGGCAAGGTCCGCGATATTGGCTATGACAGCCCGGTGGTGTTTCCGTTCACCCTCACCAATGCAGAAACCGAGCAGCAAAAACCGCTAAAAATCACTGCCTTCATTGGTATGTGCCACAATATCTGCATTCCGTTTCAGGCCGAGCTGAGCGTCGATCTCAGCCATTCCGAAACCACGGATATCAATGAGGAGCAACTGATCGACAAAGCCAAATCTCGGTTGCCAGCCACACCAACGGATGATTTTCTCGTCTCCGGTTTTCAGATGGCCGATGATCTTTCCAGTCTGGATGTGGATCTGCGCCTGCCTGAAGGCTCGAAAGACGCTCCCCGGATTCTGGTGACCGGGCCGGAGGGCTATCTGTTTACCGATTATCAGACGCTCACGCGCACGGGCACTCGTCTCGCCTTGCGCATTACCTTGTCGAAATTACCAAGGAACTATTCAGTCGCGGGCAAGACATGGCACATTCTGGTGGCCGCTGGCGGCAAACGCGTCATGGAGGCACCACTTGCCTTCGGAGCGACACACCCTATAGTAAAGCCATAAGGCAAGAGACAAGACTTGCCAGAGGATGATACGAGGAGACATTTCATGACCATCGCCATCGGCGAAACGCTTCCCTCCGCAACGTTCAAGGAAAAAACCGCTGACGGCCCGGTGGATATCACCACGGACGCGCTGTTCAAGGGTAAAAAAGTTGTGGTTTTTGCCGTTCCCGGCGCATTCACCCCCACCTGCACGCTGAACCACCTGCCCGGCTATCTGGAAAACCGCGACGCGCTGCTGGCCAAGGGCGTGGATGATATTGCCGTGGTGTCGGTCAATGACTGGCACGTGATGGGTGCATGGGCACAACATTCTGGCGGCTTGGGCAAGATCCATTTCCTCGCCGATTGGGATGCCAGCTTCTCGAAGGCGCTGGGCCTCGACATGGACCTCTCCGCAGGCGGCCTCGGCGTGCGCTCCAAGCGTTATGCCATGCTGGTGGAAGACGGCGTGTTGAAAAGCCTCGACATCGAGGAAAATCCCGGCCAAGCCACGGTATCGTCGGCAGAGGCGATGCTGGAACGGCTGTGAAGGCCGCAACTGCACTATTTTGAATGCTCAAGGCCCTGAAAGCAAACCGCTTTCGGGGCCTTTTTCATGATCAACACAATTTGTTCAGACTGCCCTTGCCATTCATTCGCCATATTTGTTATACCATTACACGTAACGTTATTACATGTGTGGAGTACTGCCCGGTGCAGGACAACGAACCTCTCATTCCCAGCCTGTTGGCGCGCTCTGCCCTGACACGGGTTGGCGTGGCTTTGGCGCTGATTGTCTTCACCTGGATTGGCATCCAATGGGCCGTGGCGCTGCAATGACAGCAAACATCATTACATTACGCAACCTCACTGTTGCCTATGATCGCCACCCCGCTGTGCACCATATTAGCGGATCTATTGAGCGCGGCAGCCTCACAGCCATTGCTGGCCCCAATGGGGCTGGCAAATCCACGCTGCTCAAGGCCATCATTGGTGAGTTGCGGCCCGTGGAGGGCTCGGTTGAGCACACGCTGGCTCGCACAGATTTTGGCTATCTGCCACAGGCCGCTGATATCAACCGACGCTTTCCCATCACCGTTCTGGATACCGTGCTTTTGGGCGCATGGCGCAACAGCGGCGCGTTTGGCAGCGTCAGCCGCGCCGATAGCGAGCGCGCACGTTACGCCCTGCACACCGTCGGGCTTGAAGGGTTCGAGAAGCGGCATATTGGCGCGCTATCAGCGGGGCAATTCCAGCGTGTGCTGTTTGCGCGGCTGCTGTTGCAAGACGCTCATGTGATTTTGCTCGACGAGCCATTTACGGCTATTGACGCCCGCACCACCCGCGACCTGATCGATATTGTCACCAACTGGCACAGCGATGGCCGCACGGTGATTGCCGTGCTGCATGATTTTGAACAGGTGCGCAGCCATTTTCCGCAAACGCTGCTGATTGCCCGCGAAATGGTCAGTTGGGGTAAAACAGAAGAGGCGCTCTCACCTGCCAATCTGCTGAAAGCCCGCGCCATGGCCGAACGCTGGGATGAAGATGCCGAAGTCTGCCGTCCCGAGCCTTCCCAGAGGCCCGCAGCATGACGGCTTATGACCTGTTGATCGCGCCCTTTGTGGATTATGGCTTTATGCGCCGCGCGCTGATGGCGTCTTTTTGCCTCGGACTTGGTTCTGGGCCCATTGGCGTGTTTCTGATGCTGCGACGCATGAGCCTTGTGGGCGATGCGATGAGCCATGCCGTGCTGCCGGGTGCCGCCATTGGCTATCTGATTGCCGGATCGCTGTCGCTGACAGCCATGGGCTTGGGTGGCCTTGTGGCCGGGCTGTCTGTGGCTCTGCTGTCCGGCTTTGTCAGCCGCTCGACAGTGCTGCAGGAAGATGCCAGCTTTGCCAGCTTCTATCTGACCTCGCTGGCGCTGGGCGTGTTGATTGTGTCGCTGCGCGGCTCCAATATTGATCTTTTGCATGTGCTGTTTGGCACCATTCTGGCCATCGACAATGACGCGCTTTATCAGATCGGTGCGATTGCCTCGTTCTCGCTACTGGCGCTGGCCATCATCTACCGTCCTTTGGTGATCGAGTGCATGGACCCCGGTTTCTTGCGCGCTGTGGGCGGCAAAGGTCCGGTCTATCACTTCCTGTTTCTGTTTCTGGTGGTGCTCAATCTGGTGGCCAGTTTTCAGGCGCTTGGCACGTTGATGGCCGTTGGGCTGATGATGCTGCCCGCTGCCATTGCGCAACTCTGGTCACGCAATCTGCCCAGCATGATGGCGATAGCGGCGCTCACGGGCGTTGTGTCGAGCTATTTTGGCCTGATTGCGTCCTACCATCTGGAGCTGGCATCTGGCCCCACCATCATCATGACTGCCGCACTGTTTTACGGATTGTCGATTCTGTTCGCGCCATCCGGTGTGTTGCAGCGCTTTTTTCCTCGTCCCCACCTGAAAGCATAAGGTTATACGCCATGAAACTCAAAATGCTGATGTCTGTTGCTCTGCCGCTGCTGATGGCAGCCTCCGCCCTGCCCGCCCATGCTGAAACCTTGAAGGTGGTTGCCTCCTTCACTGTGCTGGCCGATGTGGTCAGCAATGTCGGTGGCGACCATGTATCCGTCTCCAGCCTGGTTGGCCCCAACGGCGACCCCCACGAATTTGAGCCATCGCCAACCGATGCCAAGAAGCTGAAAGCCGCCGACATTGCTTTTGTCTCCGGCGAGGGTCTGGAAGGCTGGATGGACCGCTTGATCTCAGCATCAGGCTACAAGGGCAAGCCGGTGACCGTGTCTGAGGGTATCAACACCCGCACCATGGAAGAAGATGGCAAGACCGTAACAGATCCGCATGTGTGGAACAGCCCGCTGAATGTCAAGATCTGGGTGGCCAACATTGAAAAAGCGCTGGCTGCCGCCGATCCGGCTGACGCCAAGGTGTTTGAAGCCAATGCGAAGGCCTATACTGCAAAGCTGGACACCCTCAACACCTATGCCCACACCAAGCTTGATCCTATCCCGGAAAGCGAGCGCAAAATCCTGACCAGCCACGATGCCTTTGGTTATCTTGGCCGTGAATATAAGGTGGAATTCCTCTCGCCGCTGGGTCTGTCCACGGAAACAGAGGCCTCGGCAGCCGACGTTGCCAAGCTGATCGACCAGATCAAGGCGGAGCACATCAAGATCTATTTCTTTGAAAACTCCAATGACCCGCGTCTGGTCAAGCAGATTGCCAAGGCAACCGGCGCAAAGTCCGGCGGCGAGCTTTACGTGGAAGCACTTTCGAAGAAAAACGAGCCAGCCCCGACCTATGAAAAAATGTTCCGCTACAACATTGATCAGTTGGCGGCAGCCATGAAGACATCAAGCTGACGAACCCCCAAGGTCAGCATGATGGGCCGCTCCGATACCCTACAAGCCTCGGAGCGGCCACTTTTATTGAAGATTCTACGATTGCAAATCAAATACCAGAATGCCCGAAAGCCCGCCATCGGTGGCAGCCACAATGCGATCTCCCACCACGATATGGTCTGGATGTTTCAGATAAAAGTCGCGGGCCTTTGCATCCTCGAAGGTCACGATGAAGCCATCGACAAAGCCGAGGTTCAAACCTTCCGGCGAGATATTGGCTCCCGCCGTCACCTCCACCATGCCCGGCACAACCGCCTTCAAATCGGTGATGGCCTGATAGATCGCCTGCTTGTCCGCCTCAGACACAGAGGCTTTGAAGCGCAGAAAAACACAGTGAGAAATCATCACGGCTCCTGTTGTGGAGAGGCGGTTTAACCACCCATCAAGGCTTTGTGCGCATTGCCCTTTTTAAACGGTTCCATGCCTTTGCGGGCCAGTTCATCGGCGCGCTCATTTTCCGCATGGCCAGCATGGCCTTTCACCCAATGCCATGTCACCTTATGACGCTGGTTGGCGGCGTCCAGTTCCTGCCAAAGCTCGCCATTTTTTACCGGCTTTTTGTCTGCGGTTTTCCAGCCATTTTTCTTCCAGCCGAAAATCCATTTGGAAATGCCATCCATCACATATTTGCTGTCGGTGTGCAAATCCACCTCACATGGCGTTTTCAGCGCGTTCAAGGCCGTAATTGCCGCCAGCAGTTCCATGCGGTTGTTGGTGGTCTCAGCCTCGCCGCCGCAAAGGTCTTTCTCCACGTCGCCATAACGCAGCACAGCCCCCCAGCCGCCGGGGCCTGGATTGCCGGAACATGCGCCGTCCGTATAAATCTCAACGTGTTTCATTGCGGCCATCCATAGTCCGTGGCGCTGTCAACCGCCTGATGGAAGCGCAGCTTTTTCAAATATTCCAGCGGATCTTTTTTCACCACCAGCGCTCCTGCGGGCGTGGTCAGCCAATCATAGAGACGGGTGAGGAAAAACCGTAGCGCCGATCCCCGGCAGAGCAGTGGCATGGCGGCAATCTCAGTCTCGGACAAAGCGCGCACCGAGAGATAGCCCTCAATCATCGCCCGGCCCTTGGTGATGTTATAGCTGCCATCTTTTTCAAAGCACCAGGCATTGAGGCAGATGGCCAGATCGTAGGCCAGAAAATCATTGCAGGCGAAATAGAAATCGATCAGCCCGGAAAGCTCATCGCCGAGGAAAAACACATTATCAGGAAAGAGATCGGCATGGATCACGCCTGCGGGCAGATCTTTTGGCCAATGGGCCACCAGATAGGCCAATTCTTCAGAAATTTCAGGTCGAAGCCCCTCCAGCACCTCATCAGCGCGGTCTTCAGACTTCTGCCAAAGCTCCTGCCAGCCGGCAACCGACAAGGCGTTGGGCCGGGCAATCTCAAAGCCTTCGCCTGCCACATGCATCTGCGCCAACGCGGCCCCCACAGCGCGACAATGGTTCGCCTCTGGCTTTCGCAACCACATGCCTTCGAGAAAGGAAATCAAGGCAGCGGGCCGCCCGGACAGTTCCCCCAAAAGCGCGCCATCCTTGCGCGGCAGAGGCAGCGGGCAATTCAAGCCACCGGCGGAGAGATGATGCATCAGCCCCAGAAAAAACGGCAGATCATCTTTTTCCACCCGCTTTTCATAGAGCGTCAAAATCAGCGCGCCCTCCGAGGTGTGCAGCAGAAAATTGCTGTTTTCCACACCTTCGGCAATGCCCTTGAAGGACAGCAGCTCGCCTGTTTCATATTCCGCCAAAAAGGCCTTGAGGTCGATCTCGTTGATATCGGTATAAACTGCCACAGGGAGGGTCCGCAATTCGTTAACATCTGATGGCTTCACGAATACAGCGGCACGTCTCCCCGTACCAGCCCCGCATTGCAGCGAGACACAGAAATTCAACAGCTGCGATTGATCGGTTTATGCCACGTCTTTGGGTGTCAGAGGCCCATGGGCGGGACGCTTGACAAACGCCAGCAACGCAAGCCCAAACAGTGCGGCATAAAAAGTCAGCCAGAAGCCATCGATATAGGACAGCACATTGGCTTGCGCCTGAACGCGCTGGGTGAGCGATGTCAGGCCTCGCATCTGCGCCGCCGCTTGCCCAAACGCCTGATATTTATGGGTCAAGGCCGCTAAGGCCGATGTTGCTGTCTCTGATCCACGCTCAACATTCAGGCCGGTCAAAAACGAGTGCACTTGCTCACGCTTGCGCAGGAAGGTCGTCATTAACGCATTTGCCACTTCGCTTCCCAGCAGACGCACCACCTGAATATAGGCGGCAAGGGCTGCGGCCTGCTTGGGATCACCGCTGGCAACCGTCATGGTGATGATGGGCAGGAAGGTCAGAATATGGCCCGCACCCTGCAACACAGCGATGGTGCGAAAATCATTGCCACTCCATTGCGAGGTCAAGCCGGTGCCCAGCAGGGCTGCAATGGCAAAGCAGCAAAGACCGATCAGCAACACCCACCGGCCATCAATCCGGTGCAATGCCCAGACCGCAACCGGGGTCATGAGGATCAGAGGAACGCAGCACCAGATCACCAATGTCGCGCCAATCTGCTCTGGGCGCAGCGCCACAATATTCGTCAGATAATTCGGAATCAGGGCACCATTGGATTGCGAGGTTAACAGATAGAGACAGGCGATCAACAACAGCAGCACGACATTGCGCGCGCCAACGGCACTGACATGCGCCCACGGATATTCAACCTGAGATTCATTGATCAGGAAGGCGATCAACAAAACACCGCCGCCAACAAGGCAAGACACTACAAAACTGCTCTCCAACCAATCCAGCCGATTGCCCTGATCAACACCCACAAACAGCATTGCCATGCCACAGCCCAGAAGCAGCATACCGCCCCAATCAGCCCGACGCACAAAGTCCTGATTGACGCGCTCATGAGGTGCACCCAAAATGGCGAACACCGCCATGAGTGGGGCAAGCATCACATCCTGCCAGTACAGGTATTCCCAGCCGATATGCTGGACATAAAAATCCAGCAGTGCTGTGCCTGAATTCAGCGTGAAGGCCGAGCGGAAGGCGTAGACGGCAATGGCCGAGATCCACCATTTGGGCGGCAGATTGCGAAAAATAATCATCAAGGTGGCAGGCACAAAAATGCCCAGCAGCGTTCCATGAATGATATGCAGCACGGCCAGCACATCCAGCGACCGCTCAAACGGGATGATCAAGGACACACCGGCATAGATCAAGGCGGGCACCACGGTCACCCGGCGCACGCCATAGGTGGCGGCAAGCCAGGCAACGCAAGGAGCCACAAGAATTTGCGGTGCTGTGGACAGTGTATTGATCCAGGAGGATTCATCCACGCTCAAGCCAAAGGCTCCGCGCAGATCAACCAGCCCAATGCCAAACATGCGGCTGTGAAAGCCAACAATGAACGGACCCAGCAGCACCGCAAACACCGCGAAAATCGGATGATGGCTGCGCCTGCCTGTGCCCTGTAGCGAAAAATCGGCGGTGGCGGTGCTCATGGTCATTCCTTCCCGGCGACTGAAACCGACACCACAGCCGACATGCCCGCCACCAGATCACCCAGCGCATTGCGATCATCAAACTCCAGCCGAACTGGAACACGCTGCACGACCTTGGTGAAATTGCCCGTGGCGTTATCAGCTGGCAGTAAGGCAAATTGCGATCCGGATGCCGGAGCAAGGCGGCTCACATGGGCTTTGAAGGTTCTGCCGGGCAGAGCATCGACCGTTACCGTCGCATTTTGGCCTTCCTTCATCCGACCAAGCTGCGTTTCCTTGAAATTCGCAATCATGTAAACATCGGGCAGCGGCACGATGGTGATCACATTGGTGCCGGTGGTGACATAATCCCCTTCCTGCACCTGTCTTTCACTCACCACGCCATCAAAGGGTGCCAGAATTTTGGTATAGGAAACCGACAGATCGGCAGATTGCAGCGCAGCCTTTGCCGAAGCCACGTTGGCCGCCAGCTGATCCACCTGACCATCAACGACATCCAGCTGCGCTCTGGCCGAATTGGCCGACGCCTGCGCCGACTGAAGCGAAGCCGCCGTGGTTTTCACCTGAGAAACGGCCTGATCGTATTTTTGCGCCGTAGTGCTACCCGATGTCAGCAGTGATTGCTGGCGTGCCACTTCCTGATTGGCCAGCAATGCATTGGCTTCCGCCACTGCGGTTTGCGCATCAGCCTGACGAATGGCTGCCTGCTGCGCCTTTTGCTGATTGGCCAGATTGCCCAATTGCGCAACAGCATAGCGCAGCGATGCCGCAGCCTGCGCCTGCTTTGCGACATAGTCAGCCTGCTCGATCTCCACCAGCTCTTGCCCGGCTTTGACCCGCTGAAAATCCTTGACCATGACTTTGCTGATATTGCCCGCCACTCTGGCGCTGAGGTGGCTGAGATCGGCACGAATATAGGCATTGTTGGTGCTCTGCACATCGGCACCCGCCTGCCATTCGTCCCAGCGGGTGGAACTGATACCCACAAAGGCGCAAACGGCACCGACCACCATAATTGGCACGAAAAGCTTGGTGTAATCGCGACTTTTTATCTTCGCCCCTTCGCCAAGCTTGTCCTTGAGGGCTGCGGTATCATGCATTGTGGGGAGTGTTTTGTGTAACATGTCTCTCAATCCTTTTGCGGAGACAAAACCACACAATCTGTTATCATTTCCAATCGTTTATTTTTCTCTATTAATCACCAGGAATGATTAATATGCTCAACAGCCCCCGCCGCCCACCTATCGAGCTTCGCCATCTGCGTTATTTTATTGCCGTGGCGGAAGAGCTGCACTTTGGCCGCGCCGCGTTGCGGCTCAACATCGTGCAGCCCGCTTTGACCGCGCAAATCAAGGCACTTGAACAGTTGATCGGCGTGACCCTGCTGGAGCGCACAAAACGCCGGGTGGAATTGACCGATGCCGGTCATCAATTGCTGCTGGAAAGCCGCAGCGCGCTTGCCCAGATCGACACCGCCATCGATTCCGTCAAGGATGTGGCTGAAGGGATCACCGGCACATTGCGGATTGGCTATGGTGCCAACGCCGCCGCAACGGGGGTAATACCGGCGGATATACGCCGGTTTAAAGCCAATTGGCCCAACGTGAATGTGGAATTGAAGGAAATGGCCGGAAGCGAGGTTTCCACGGCGCTGGTAAAAGGCGAGATTGATATTGGCTATGCCGCCGCAACATCCAGAATAGATCGGGATGTCTTGCAGATTCGCCTGATTGGCGAATGGCCATGGATGCTCAGCGTCTCTGACGATCACCCCTTGGGGGCCGCAAAATCTGCCCGGATTGAAGACATCACTCATGATCGACTTGCGGTTTACGCCGAGGCGGAGGGACGACTGGATATGTCCAGCCTCATGGCCGCCCTGCCAAACCTGACGCCACAGCGGGTGCATTTGAGCAGCCATATCGTCAATTTGATGACCTATGTGGCCACAGGGCTTGCCGTTGCCTTTGTGCCTGCGCCCATTGCCAAACTGGCCTTTCCGGGCGTTCGTTTTCTCACCGTGGACGGCAACGTACCTCACCTGCAGATGAATATGCTCTGGCCCAAACAGGCTACGTCACCCGTTGTGCGGAATTTTCTGGCCAGTGTTGAGCGATGAGCGTTTCAGCCGTTCACAAACGCCATATCTTCTTCTGTCAGCTCAATATTGCGCAATTCCCGATTCACGAGGAAATTCTCATCCTCAATCGAAAATTCAGCCAGTTCGATACTCGCATCAAACCGGGCCTTGAAGGCCTCGATAATCTCGTTGACGACCACTTCAGGGGCGGAGGCTCCAGCGGACAGGCCGAGGCTGCGGATGTCGCCAATGGTGTCCCAATCCAGCTCGCTGGCGCGTTGCACCAGAATCGAGCGCTTGGCTCCGGCTTTCAGTGCCACTTCCACCAGACGTTTGGAGTTGGACGAATTGGCCGCACCCACGGTGACAAACAGATCGCAGCCGGGGGCCGCCTGTTTCACCGCTTCCTGACGGTTGGTGGTGGCGTAGCAGATGCTATCGGCAGCGGGAGCTTTTAGCGCCGGGAATCGCTCCTGCAATTTGGCAATCACGCCCGCCGTATCATCCACAGACAGGGTGGTCTGGGTGACGAAGCCTAGGTTTTCCGTATCAACCGGCTGGTAGACTGCGGCATCTTCCACCGTTTCAACCAGCGACACCGTGCCTTCCGGCAATTGGCCCATGGTGCCAATCACTTCCGGGTGACCGGCATGGCCAATCAAGATGACGTGGCGGCCAAGGCGTTGATGGCGCATGGCCTGCTTGTGCACTTTCGACACCAGCGGACAGGTGGCATCGAGATAGAAAAGATTGCGCTTTTCAGCATCTTCCGGCACGGATTTTGGCACACCATGGGCCGAAAACACCACGGGCTGGTGGCGGTGTTCGGCGGGTATCTCATCCAGCTCCTCGACAAAAACCGCACCCTTGGCCTCAAGCCCTTCCACCACATAGCGATTGTGCACAATTTCGTGACGGACATAGACGGGCGCGCCATAGCCTTTGAGCGCCAGCACCACAATCTGGATGGCGCGATCCACACCGGCGCAAAAGCCACGTGGACCGCAGAGCTTGATCATCAGTTGAGGTTTTGCCGTCACAATATCCATTAGAATCCAGCCAGAAGCACCAACACGAAAGCAATAATCGCTGGCACGCCCTGCATGATGGCAATGCGTCGCGATACGGTTAAGCCTCCATATAGGCCAGCCGTGATCACAGCGCCAATAAAAAACAGTTTCAGCTGAAAGGCAAAGGTCGGATCGCGCTGCACCAGCGACCACACAAGACCCGCCACCAGAATGCCATTGTAAAGCCCCTGATTGGCGGCAAGAACCCGCGTTATCTCCGCTTTCTGAGCATTCATGCGGAAGACCTTGCGGCCCCTCGGCCCCGTCCACATAAACATCTGGAGAATCAGGATATAAAAATGCTCCAGCGCCACCAGAGCAACAAACAGATTAGCAAGAACCAACATTTCCCCTCCAAACGAAACCATTCACCCCGAGAGACGCAGACCCCCACGCACTCACGCTTTTTTACGCACAATTACCACCACCGAAATCACCGCAAGCGTGGCCGCCAGACCATACCACGTCAGGGCATATTGCAAATGGCTGTTGGGCAGATCGATTTGCGTCACGCCGCCAATCGGCAAGCCACCCGGCACGGGGGCCGGGCCGGCATCCAGAAAAAAGGGCAGCACCTTGTCGGCACTCAGGCCAACGCTTGTTGCCATGCCATCGAGATCTTTCCAGTAGAAGACATTCTTGACGGTATCATTGTCCGGCACCAGCGATGAGGGCTTTACCAGAAGCTTGGCCCGCGCAAGTCCGGTAATGCGCTGCTGGCCCAGCAATTGGCCACCCATGCGGGTGTCGGGATTCTTTTTATCATCCGGCACAAAGCCACGATTGACCAGCAGAGTGCGGCCATCCGCCAATTGCAGCGGCGTGTAAATATAAAATCCGGCAGCGCCATCATAGGTGGCCAGAAAGCGACGTTCCTTATCATTGAGAAACACACCGGACGCTGTCATGGCGCGATAATCCACATCACCGCCGGAGCGGGCCAGATTTTCGATCTCTTCAACGCTGGCGGCAGGTTGGTGGCGACGGCTTTCAATATCGGCCAGCAGGCCTTCTTTCCAGCTCAGGCGATGCAATTGCCAAGTGCCCAGCATGACCAGCACTGTCAACGTCAGCAGCACCAAAAAGCCGCTCAGGATCAACCTCACACGCGCCATTGCTGTCCTACTTCCGATCAATCACACCCTGATGGGCATTGTTGTGATATTGCAGACCAATCAGCAAGGCTTTGATGGTGCGTAAAAGCCAAAGCGACAGACCAATGGCCAGCGGGCCAAACACCAGAAAATGCACCCAAAGCCCCGGCGAATAGGTGACTTCGGTATAGAGCGCCATGCCAACCACCAGAAAATTGACAATCAGGATGACAAAGATCGAGGCACCGTCGCCGGGGTCCACCTTGGCGTAGTCAAATCCGCAAGCCGTACAGGATGGCTTGAGCGTGGAGAGGCTTTGAAACAGCGGTGCCCCGCCACAGCGCGGGCAGCAGGCAGACAAGGCAACACGGGCCAGCTCAATGGGTGGAAAATCACTGTTATCAACCATGCGTGCTTTGTCCCTCATTGCCAACCCGATCTGAAAAATAAAGGCGGCGCTTTCACGCCGCCTTTGCCTGATTTTGATGAACCATCCTCAGCCATGGGCCAGAGGCGCGCCCCAACCACCCCAGATGTAAATGGAGAAGAACAGAAACAGCCAGACCACGTCAACAAAATGCCAATACCATGCCGCGGCCTCGAAACCGAAATGTTGCTTGGGGGTGAACTCTCCCTTGGCGGCGCGGATCAGGCAAACCAGCAGAAAGATGGTTCCGACAAGCACGTGGAAGCCATGGAAACCCGTGGCCATGAAGAAGGTGGCACCATAGATCGAATTTTTGAAATCGAACGGCGCATGGGCGTATTCGTACACCTGGACGCAGGAGAACAAGGCACCCAGCAACACTGTCAACGTCAGCCCGGTGATCAGGCCCTTGCGATCATTGTGCAACAGCGCATGGTGCGCCCAGGTGACGCAGGTGCCCGACAGCAGCAGAATCACGGTGTTGTAGATCGGCAGGTGCCAGGGATCGAGCACCTCAATGCCCTTTGGCGGCCATTGCCCGCCTGTGAAGGCCAGCCGCGAGGCCTGAACGGCTTCATGGGGGAACAGGCTGGCGTCAAAAAACGCCCAGAACCAAGCCACAAAGAACATCACCTCGGAGGCGATGAACATGATCATGCCATAGCGCAGATGCAAAGAGACAACGCGGGTATGAGCCCCCTCATTGCCTTCCTTGATGGTATCGGCCCACCAGCCGACCATGGTGAACAGGATGATGGCCAGACCAATGAAAAACAGCCATGGATGGGCCAGTTCCAAGCCAAACAGCTTGAACGAGCCGCCATGCAGATAGCGCATATACCCCACGCCACCGAAGGTGAGGAAAAACGCCCCGACGGCGGCAACCAGCGGCCAGGGGCTCGGGTCGATGATGTGGTAGTCATGATGTTTCTGATGCGCATCTGCCATGTCAGCAATCCCCGATCTATACTTCGCTCCTTGAGCCGTGGTCGCCCATAGGCAACGCGCTGCTCTATCCCATATTGTCTGCAATCATCAGCAAAGACAGTCTCCTCCTCTTCGCTAGAATTGCAAGTCCTTGCATTTCACTCGCTGCCCAAAACGTGTTGAGGCGTTCAGGCAGGGCATCATAATTTCGGAGCCGATGCCTCGGCACCACCGGGCAAAACCGCCACCGGCTTTTCGTTTGCGTGCGGGTAGAAAGTATAAGACAGTGTCATGGTGCCAATCGTTTTGGTTTCCGGCTGGCGAGTGATCTCCGGATCAACATAGAACACCACCGGCATTTCGCGTGTTTCACCGGGCTGCAATGTTGTTTCCGTAAAACAGAAACACTGGATCTTGTTGAAATAGACCGCCGCATCCATCGGCGTGACATTAAACACCGCCTGCCCCTTGGTGGGGTAAGGAGAACGGTTGGTGACGGTAAAATTGGCCTGCACCGTTTCGCCAATGCGCGGCGAAACGGACGGCTGCATCGACTTGAACTCCCAATTCAGACCGGGAGAGACATTGGCATCGAACGTCACCTTGACGGTGCGATCGAGAATTTCGCTCGACGCCTGTTCCACGCGCTGGGTGGTGCCGTTATAGCCGGTGAGCTGGCAATACATGCGATAAAACGGCACAGCCGCAAAGCTCATGCCCACCGCACAGCCGACAAAGGCCAGACAAGCGAAAAACACCGTCAGGTTTTTGCGTTGGTCTTTTACGTCTCCCAAATCCGTCATGGCTCCTCCCGGGCACCTCCTGCCCTTGCCTCGAATTCTGAAATCTTACACGCCCATGCCACTCATTTTCACAATGGTCATCAGGTAAAACAGCACAACCAGTCCCGCCAACACCAAACCAAGCGCAATATTTCGGCTGCGTCTGGACTTCCTCTGGGCTTCGGTCAGTTTGACTGTTTCCATTATAAATGTCCCATAAAATGAGCACTCAAGCCTGTTGCATAATGATCGACCATCAATGCCGAGAAAATCGCAAACAGGTAAAAAATCGAGTAGATGAACATTTTCCGGGCAGATGCCATGCGCTCATCACCCTCTTCCATACGCCAAACGGCCACAGAATAGGCCACAAACACTGCACTCAGAAGCCCCGCAACCAAACCATACCAGCCCGACGCAAGACCAGTGAAACTCGGGGCAACGGCAAACACAGCCGTCAACACCGCATAGACAAAAATCTGCCGTTTGGTGGACGGAATACCGGCCACATTGGGCATCATTGGTACGCCAACCGCGCCGTAATCACCCATCTTGAACAGCGCCAAGGCCCAGAAATGCGCAGGTGTCCACATAAAAATAATCATGAACAGGATGACACTATCGACCGACACACCACCGGTAACGCAGGCCCAGCCAATCATCGGCGGAAACGCGCCCGACGCTCCACCAATCACGATGTTTTGCGGTGTCGAGCGCTTCAGCCACATGGTGTAGACCACGGCATAGAAGAAGATGGTGAATGCCAGAAAGGCTGCCGAGAACCAATTGACCGTCAGCCCAAGGATGGCCACGGAAAATACCGAAAGCGTGACGCCAAAAGCCAGCGCCTCTGGCCGACGAATACGGCCAGCCGGAATCGGGCGCTTTGCCGTGCGGGTCATCACCGCATCAATATCGGAATCATACCACATATTCAGCGCGCCGGAGGCTCCCGCACCCACAGCAATACAGAGCACGGCAATGGCTGCAAGAACCGGATTCAATGCACCCGGAGCCAGAACCAGACCGGCAAAAGCCGTGAACACCACCAGTGACATGACACGCGGTTTCAGCAGCGCAAAGAAATCCTTTGCGCTGGCCTCTGAAAGGGTCTGATCCCCTTCCAAACCGAGAATGTCATGATCGTTAATGGCTGCCATGTCCTGTCCTGCTTGTACTTTCGTCAACGCCGTGCCGGGCCTTAAACCACGGCGTTGACGCTTATTTCAATTATTTGATGCGCGGCAGCTGCTCCCACTGATGATATGGCGGCGGAGACGACAGCTGCCATTCCAGAGTGGTGGCCCCTTCGCCCCATGGATTGTCACCCGCCACCCGCTTTTTCGCGAAGGCTTCGAACACGCCAAACAGGAAGATGCCAACCGCCACGGCTGAAATATAGGACCCATAAGAGGAAATCCTGTTCCAATCCGCAAACGCATCCGGGTAGTCAATATAGCGCCGGGGCATGCCAGCGAGACCAAGGAAATGCTGCGGGAAAAACACCATGTTCACACCAACGAACATGACCCAGAAATGCAGATTGCCAATGAACTCGCTATACATATAGCCCGACATTTTCGGGAACCAATAATACCAAGCGGCAAAGATTGCAAATACCGCCCCCAGAGACAGGACGTAGTGGAAATGCGCCACCACATAATACGTATCATGCAAGGACCGATCCAGACCGGCATTGGCCAGCTGCACCCCGGTGACACCACCGACCGTGAACAGGAAGATAAAGCCTATCGCCCAGATCATCGGCGTTCGGAACGACAGGGACCCACCCCACATGGTGGCAATCCAAGAGAAGATCTTGATGCCGGTGGGCACCGCGATCACCATGGTTGCGAAGACGAAGTAACGCTGGGCCGACAGCGACAGCCCAACCGTATACATATGATGCGCCCAGACCACGAAACCAACTGCGCCAATGGCAACCATGGCATAGGCCATGCCGAGATAGCCAAACACCGGCTTTTTCGAAAACGTCGAGACAATGTGACTGATAATGCCAAAGCCCGGCAGGATCAGGATATAGACTTCAGGATGACCAAAGAACCAGAACAGATGCTGATACAGAATCGGATCACCACCGCCTTCTGGCGCAAAGAAGCTGGTGCCGAAATTACGATCAGTCAGCAGCATGGTGATGCCACCGGCCAAAACTGGCAGAGACAATAGCAGCAGGAACGCTGTGACCAGAACCGACCAGGCGAACAGCGGCATTTTGTGCAGGGTCATACCCGGCGCACGCATGTTCAAAATGGTGGTGATGAAGTTGATGGCACCGAGAATGGACGAAGCACCGGAGACATGCAGCGCGAAGATCGCCAGATCCACCGCCGGACCGGGATGGCCCATGGTGGAAAGCGGCGGATACATCGTCCATGCCGTACCGGCACCATAGGCACCTGCCGGACCTTCAACAAACATCGACAGAACCAGCAGGATGAAGGCCGGAACGATCAACCAGAAGGAAATATTGTTGAGCCGTGGGAATGCCATATCCGGCGCGCCGATCATGATCGGGATCATCCAGTTGGCAAAACCACCGATCAAGGCGGGCATGACCATGAAGAAGATCATGATCAGACCATGGGCGGTGGTAAACACGTTATACATCTGCTTGCCGCCATCAATGGCAGCATCGCCTTGATAGCCGTAAACCATCGACGCCAAGCCGTGGAAAATCTGAATGCCCGGCTCCTGCAATTCCATCCGCATGATCACCGACAGCGTGCCGCCGACGACGCCCGCGAAAATCGCAAAAATCAGATAGAGCGTGCCAATATCCTTGTGGTTGGTTGAAAACAACCAACGCGCCACAAAGCTCGGCTTGTGGTCATGATGCGTAGCATTATGGTCTGGGGCATGAGTGCCCTGGGTGGTCGATCCAGCCATGACTTGCGCACTCCCTCTCTCAGTTCGTTGTGACTTGCGCCAGCTGAACCGAGGATTTCGCCCCGTCCGTGGCCGCAATCAAAGCTTTGTTGGCCGCACCCAGATCATTCAGGGCAACGCTCATCCAAGCATTATATTTGTCTTGCGACACCACACGGATCGCAATTGGCATGAAGGCGTGGTCTTTGCCGCAAATCTGCGAGCATTGTCCATAAAAAATCCCTTCACGCTCGGCCTTGAACCAGGTTTCGTTCAAACGACCGGGAATGGCATCCAGCTTGATACCGAAGGATGGCATGGAGAAGGAGTGAATCACGTCTGCTGGCGCTGCTGTTACCAGCACCCGCACGGTCTTGTTGACCGGAATCACCAGCTCGTTATCCACCGCCAGCAGACGTGGATAAAGCGCCTTGTCCACCTTGCCTGCCGCTTGACGATCCTTGTCGTCTTTCAGCATGTAACTGTCGAAGGCCAGCGTCTTGTCGCCGGGATATTCATAATTCCATTGCCACTGAGTCGCAGTGGCCTTGACCGTCAAATCCGGATTTTTCGGAATCGTCAGCTGATAGGTCAGCATATTGAACGACGGAATGGCAAGGAAAAACAGAATCAGCACCGGACCCAATGTCCAGGCCACTTCAATCACTGCATTGTGGCTGGTGCGCGAGGCAACCGGATTGGCACTGGCGCGAAAGCGCACAACAACAACAATCAAAAGCGCGAGCACAAACAGTGTGATCGGCACAATAAACCACAGCGTATAATGATTAAACCAGCGGATCTGCTCCATCACCGGCGTGGCATAGGGTTGCAAATCCATTTGCCAATCACTGGGTTGGTCCGCCATGGCCACAGTGGCCAAGAGACAGATTGCCAAACTGGCAAAACTCAAGAAAATCTTCTTTATCACGGCTGGCTCTCCTCCCACGTTTGGACCAAATCAGCCACAAACGCTCAATCCCTGATATGATGCTAATTTAAAATCACAATTTTGCCTAATTCGCAACACGCGCCTCAGCCAAACCATGCGGCATTTTAGCGTAGGCCTTGAAATAGCATTTTTTAGTCAGCTGAAACGCATCCGTCGTTCCACGTCCCAATTATGCCTCACTGCGCTGAAAAAGAGAATGGCACTTGCACAACCCTATCCCTTTTTTCGTGCAGGCTTTGGCAACAGGCAAAAGGCGGCACCAAGACAAAGACGTGACGATCCGTCATTTCGTGACAATCAGAACAAAGTCTGTGCAGATTGGATTTGTTTCACGGTGGATCACAGGTTAGATGATGCGGGGCAGGCAGCCAGATGCTACAGCCAACGAGAATGAGCAGATTGAACAAAATTCCAGAGGTTTCCATGGGTTTCCACAGAGTGGTACGGGCCGTTTTTTTGGCGGCAGCAGTTGCGGTGGCATTGCAGCCGGGCTTGGCATTGGCACAGCAACCCCAGGCCGGCACCGTTCGCTCCAACCACGGCGCGTGGTCCATCATTTGCGACACACCCGCTGGCACATCGCAAGAGCAATGCGCCTTGATGCAAAATGTGATTGCCGATGACCGACCAGAAGTGGGCCTCTCCGTTGTGGTGCTGAAAACCGCAGATCGCAAGGCCCGAATCCTGCGTATTCTCGCCCCGCTGGGCGTGCTGTTGAAAGACGGCATGGAGCTGTTCATTGATAACAACAATGTTGGCCGCGCCTATTTCACCCGCTGCTTCGCCGAGGGCTGCTATGTGGAAGTTGAAATTGATGATCAGTTGATGAAGATTTTGCGCTCAGGCAAAAACGCCGTGTTTGCCGTGCGCGAATCCTCCGATCAGGACCGGGTTGGCATTCCTGTGGCCCTGAACGGCTTTGCCGAAGGCTATGACGCGCTTCCCTGACCCTTGTTCTGCGTGCAAACCCTGATTACATGCCCCTGATGACATGCGGCGTAACGCTGAAGGAGCCTGCCATGAACACCGATCTGTTAAGCCTGTTTGACTGCGACGAGCAAACCCTCTCCCAAACCGTCGCCAACGCGCTCAAAGGCTCGGATGATGGCGAATTGTATATCGAGCATGCTCAAGGCGAATCTCTCTCTTTCGACAATGGGCGCCTGAAGGGCGGCAGTTTCAACACAGATCAGGGCTTTGGGCTTCGCGCCGTGGCCGGTGAAGCGGTTGGCTACGCCCATTCCGGCGAGCTATCAATGAGCGCCCTCGCCCGTGCCGCGGATGCCGTTGGGGCCGTTACTCATGGCTATAGCGGCACTTACGCCAGCGCGCCACAACGCACCAATGCCAAGCTCTATGGCGATGAAAACCCGATTGGCAGCCCGACATTTGAGCAAAAAGTGGCGCTGTTGTCGGATATTGATGCTTATTTGCGGGCCAAGGATGCCAAGGTGCGCCAAGTCTCGGCCTCGATTGCTGCTGGCTGGCAGGTGGTAGAAATCTTGCGCGCCGATGGCCATCGGGTGCGCGATATTCGCCCGATGACGCGGCTGAACATTTCCGTCATCACGGGTCAGGGCGATCGGCAGGAATCCGGCTCGTTCGGCTTTGGCGGGCGGATGGGCTTTGATGATTTTCTCAACACCGAGAGCTGGCAGGCCGGTGCCGATGACGCGCTGCGCCAATCGCTGATCAATCTGGACGCGATTGAAGCGCCAGCAGGCACCATGGATATTGTGCTGGGCAATGGCTGGCCGGGCGTGATGCTGCACGAGGCTGTAGGCCATGGGCTGGAAGGCGATTTTAACCGCAAGAAAGCCTCGGCCTTTGCCGGTCTTTTGGGCGAGATGGTCGCGAGCCCCGGCGTGACCGTGGTGGATGATGGCACCATCAACAACCGCCGTGGCTCGATCACCGTGGATGATGAAGGCACGCCATCGGCCTATAATGTGCTGATCGAAAACGGCCGCCTTGTGGGCTACATGCAAGACCGCCAGAACGCGCGACTGATGGGCATGAAACCGACAGGCAATGGTCGCCGTCAGGGCTATGCGCACCAGCCCATGCCGCGCATGACCAACACCTATATGCTCTCAGGCGACAAGACGCCGGAAGAGATCATCGCCTCCGTCAAGAATGGCATTTATGCCGTGTCTTTCGGCGGTGGTCAGGTAGATATCACCTCTGGCAAATTCGTGTTTGGCTGCACAGAAGCCTATATGATTGAAAACGGCAAGATCGGCGCGCCGGTGAAGGGAGCCATGCTGATTGGCAACGGCCCCGAAGCCATGAAGCGCGTATCGATGATTGGCAATGACATGAAACTCGACACAGGCATTGGCAATTGCGGCAAGGCGGGACAATGGGTGCCCGTGGGCGTCGGCCAGCCGCATTTGCGCATGGATCAGGTGACAGTGGGCGGCACGCGGACATAAATTTGACGATTGCCCATGCCGACCGCCCAAAAGGACGATTTTTGATGCTGCCACGCTCGCCCAAAGCCGTTATTTTCGATATGGATGGCCTTCTTCTCGACAGTGAAATCTTGTATCGCAAATCGGTGATTTCCGCTGGCGAACACTGGGGCCTTGTGGTGGGTGCTTCGGTCTATGAAGGCATGTTGGGGCAGCCTTGGGTGGGCATTTCACGATTGTTGAAAGACCATTATGGCGAGGATTTCGATGCGGAGGCCTTTCGCATGACCTGGCTTGAGCATTTCGATCAGTTGATGGCGCTGGAACTGAACCTGAAAGCGGGTGTGCTGGCACTTCTGGATGTGCTGGATGTGCATGGCATTCCCCGCGCCATTTGCACCTCCTCCAATCACCAGCAGGTGCAGCATCATCTGGCCGATTTCGACATTCTGCCGCGCTTTCACCAGATCATCGCGCAAGGCGATTATGCTCGCGGTAAGCCCGCGCCCGATCCCTATCTCACCGCTGCGCAAAAGCTCGGCATTGCGCCACAAGACTGCATGGCGCTGGAAGATTCACACAACGGCATCCGCTCTGCGGCAAGCGCAGGCATGATGGCCGTCATGGTACCGGACCTTCTGCCACCCACCGACGAAATCCGCGCCATGGCAACGCTGGTGATTGATGATCTTCATCAGTGTTGTGCGTTCTTTGGCGCTTGAGTCTATTCTGACGGTACAAACCGCCATTTTCGCTCAATCGCGGCGTTGAGATCCAGCCCATGGTGACGGGCAAACAGCAGCACATGACCTAATAAATCCGCCGTCTCATCGGCCAACAGAAGGCGAATTTCCTCTTCGCTCATGCCTTTTGAGCGGCTACGGCCGCTGAGGCCGTTGGCCACTTGCAGCATTTCGCCTGCCTCTTCTGCCAGCTTCAACAAAAACCAGTCCGCATCCCGTTCAATGTCGTTGGCCTTGGCATATTTGCTAGAGGCTACCTCAAATTTCTCTGCCAGAGTTTTTAGCATATTGTTCTCCATTTGTTCTTTACTTTGTTGCGCAAATCCAGCAGATTGTCCAGGAGAAAAGTAATGACGAACGGACGTTACCAAGACCACAGGTTCAAGACCGAATATTGAACAAACACAAAACGTTACAGCGCCGGGCGAGGTTGCGCGCGCGGTGCTGCCAAGAGGTCGGGGATTACAGGATCAGAAGTCGGCAACCAATCAGCTTCGCGCGGGCATCAACACGCAATCATAGCTGCTTTTAACCAGACGATCGCAAGCGCTCTGGGCGTCATCCTTGTTGGGAAAGCCGGTAAAGCGGGCGCGATAGACGGTGGAGCCATTGCGCGTGAAGGCTTCGGTGTAAATGTCGCGCTCAGCCAGCGGGCCGCCGATTTTGTCGCGCACGGACTGCAACAGGCTCATGGCTTCCTCAGCGCTGGGGGCTGCGGCAATCTGGATTTGCCATTCACCATCGCGGCGCAGCGGAATGGGCTTGATGGGGCGTGGATGCGCACCCGCGATCATCGCCTCGGTCGCGGCCGCCGCACTATTGCTGCCGCCACCGGCGTAAGCATTGCCAAAGCGCGATCCGAGAATGGGCGCGTCCGCATCGGCAACCGTGATCTTCTCGGTGCGATCCACCGGCTTTGGAATGCTGCCTGTGGTTTGGGCGATCACAATCGGCGCGGTGGGCGTCGAGCTGGCAATCAACGAATTGCCGGCCTGCGCTTTCGAGAGGTTCTTGGTGATCATCTGCGCCATGAGATTGTCACGGCTGGCGGCGGTGCGTCCGCCCATGACAACGCCAATCACACGACGGCTGCCATCGGAATAGGCGCTGACGAGATTGAAGCCGGACGCATCGGTATAGCCCGTCTTGATGCCATCAATGCCCTTAAGGCGATACATGAGATTGTTGTGACCGTTGATGGTGCGGCCACGGAAATTAAAGGAGCGGGTGGCAAACATGGGGTATTCGCGCGGGAAATCGCGCAGAAGGGCAACAGCCAGCGTGGACATATCGCGTGCGGTGGTAATCTGCCGATCATCAGGCAGGCCGGATGCATTGACAAAGGTGGTGCTGGGCATGCCGAGCTGACGGGCCTTTGCCGTCATCATCGCCGCAAAGCCCTCTTCCGTGCCACCCATTTTTTCGGCCAGCGCCGCAGCAGAATCATTGGCAGACAGGGTAATCATGCTCAGCACAGCTTCACGCACCGTGATCTGATCACCCGGCTTCACGCGCAGCTTGGTGGGATGCTGGCCTGATGCATGCTTGGAAAACGGAACCGGACTATCCCATGACAGCGTGCCACGGCGAATGGCATCAAAGGCCATATAAATTGTCATCATCTTGGTGAGGGACGCTGGATGGTTCAAGACATCCGCATTGTCAGACACCAGAACACGGCCCGTGCGGGCGTCCAGCAAAAATTGCGCACCGCCCGCCGACGCAGAGGTTGCCAACAGACTGATCGACGCAAAAAACGATAATGCTACCAAGATCCTGTTCATGCGTTGTCCGAACTGACTATTGTAAAACTTCACGAAAGGACCTCGAATATGTCAACCAACTCACACGACGATACAACGAACCTCATCGCACCATAAATGATGCGTCAGCATTCGTTATAACAATTTCTATCTGCTGCATAATGCTATCCCCAACCCCACTCCGGCTGAAGGAATTATGCAGTAGCCACCGATTAGCCCCAAAATGAGGCAGTAATCGTTCAATGCCTTCATCTTGCCCAATATCATTAATGAAAGGTTGCGCAATTATGGCAACTCTGTGGAATCTGCGGGGTTTCCCTTTCCGTTCTCCCAATTCTCCATCAACAATACGGCACCAGCGCTGTGTTGCCCCGCTGCGTCGTCGGGATTGAATATGGCACAATGGGTCATGGAGAGGCAACCACAGCCAATGCAACCGCCCAGATCATCGCGCAGCTTGTGGAGAAGGCGGATTCTTTGATCCAGCACGTCGGCCCAACGAGAGGCAATCCGCCGCCAATCCTCACGAGAGGGCACAGCGCCTTTGGGCAGCCCCGCCAACAGGTTTGAAACCTCGGACAGCGCAATGCCAAGCGCCAGCGCCGCCCGAATAATCGCCACCCGGCGCAAAACATCGCGATCATAGCGGCGCTGATTGCCAGCGGTGCGATGCGAGGTGATCAAACCCTTGCGCTCATAAAAATGCAAAGCCGACACAGCCACACCACTACGACTTGCCACTTCGCCAACCGATAAACCTCGCATATCGTGATTTTCCCTCTTTACCTCAACTTAAGTTTAGGTTGTAGCGTGCCAAATATTGGTTTGTCACTGCCCTTTTTGAGGATAATTTTATGGTTGAAATGCAAGAGGTTACGGACGGAGATACATCTGTTTTTGCGAAAGGCCAGCAGAATGGTCGATGGGGTGAGCTGTTTGGAGGGTCATATCTCATCACCACACTGGTGCTGTGCATGGGCGTTGGCCTGAATGCATTCAACGCCTTTCTCGTCAGCACCACCCTGCCCTCCGCAGTCAGCGAGATTGGGGGGGCAAAATTGCTGCCTTGGGCAAGCACGCTTTATCTGGCTGCGTCAATCGTTGCCGGAGCCAGCGCTGCGACAATCAAATCCCGGTTCGGCAGCCGCATGGCACTGATCATCACAAGCTTGATCTTTTTTCTAGGCACTGTGGTTGCGGCCAGCGCAACGTCCATGCCGGGGGTTATTGTCGGGCGGGTCTTGCAGGGGCTTGGCGAGGGGGTGGTTGCCAGTGTGTGCTACATGCTGATTCCTGAAACCTTCCCCCGCCGTCTCATTGTGAAAGTGTTTGGTCTTCGCTCTGGCATTTGGGCGGTAGCGGCCTTTGGCGGCCCCGCCCTGGCTGGCTTGGCCACCGAGACCCTATCATGGCGGGCAGCATTCTTGGTCAACCTGCCGATCATTGCTCTGTTTTTATGGGCAACTGTCTTCGTCAAAACACCTGCCCTGATCGATGAACAAAAACACACCGTTCCCGCAGGCCGTTTGGCATTGCTGCTGTTTACCTTCGTTCTGTTGCTGGGGGCCAATCTGCAAGAGCTGAGCATCTCCCGCAATGCAATGATAGCAATCGCCTGTGCCGGATTGGTAGTGTTCGCGATCATCGACAAATCCTCAATGCAATCCATTCTGCCGCGCGGCGCATTTTCCAGCCCGACACCCATTGGATTGGGGCTTTGGACAGTCTTGCTTATGCCCTTCGCGCAAGCATCCAGTGGTGTCTATCTGGTCTATAGCCTGCAACATTTGTGGCAGATGGGACCAACGCTGGCCGGGGCCATGGGCGCGATCACCGCTTTGAGCTGGAGCGCTACTGCGGTTGGGGTCGCCAATATCTCCAATGGGCGACCCCAACGAGCCTTGATTGTGATGGGTGTCATTGTGGAAGCCTGCGGTCTGGCCGGGGTGGCTTACGCCATCGCCCATCTGTCATTGCCTTTGCTCATTCTGTCGCTTGTTGCGATTGGATCGGCTTTTGGCCTGGGCTGGAGCTTTCTCAATCAAACCCTGATGATGGCAAGTCCGGAGGTTGAGCGTGACAAGACATCGGCGCTGCTGCCAACGCTGCAATCGGCTGGCTATGCATTGGGTGCGGCCTTCGCCGGTCTTGTTGCCAATCATGCAGGGTTTTCGCAAACGGCAACCGATGCGGTTGTTCGTTCTGCGGTGGCCTCCAGCTTTGGTTTTGGCTTTATCGCAATTCTGCCCGCTATTGCCACCACCGCATGGATGCTGGTTCAGCTCAGAAAGGATTGATAGAGCTATTCTCATGACGTGCCCGCTTGACGGTTGTCACGCAAGCGGGCAAACAATTGACAAACAGACATGTTGATCGGGCCTTAGAGCATTTCGCTTTTTCATTGAATGGATGAAACGCTCCAAGTATTTGTTTTTAAGCACTTCCGAATGCAAAACCGCGAGACACGTTTGCTGGAAATGCTCTGAGGATTTTGGGACAGAATGGGCAAAGCAAGCATCAAGCGCAAGCTGATTGCAGGTGGGTTAGCAACGGCGCTGGTATTGCAACGGCTGAAGCTCATGGAAACCGCGCGTGGTCTGGGCGCAATCTTCACCCTGCATCAAGTGCGCGCATACGGCGCTGTGACGCCCGATCCAAACCGGCATCTGGAAATCACACCACAATTTCTGGCCGTCGCGCTGCGAACCCTGTGGCGCGAAAACTATGAATTCATTCGCCTGGATCAGGTGCCCGAACGGTTGGCCCAACCATCGGGCAACAGACCTTTTGCGGCCTTTACCCTGGATGACGCCTATATCAACAGCCAAAGCATGGCTCTGCCCGTGTTTGAAAGCTTTGAAGCCCCCTTCACGATGTTTGTGTGCGAAGGCCTGTCAAAACGCAGCCATTCGCTCTGGTGGGATACCTTGTCTGCACTGGTGCAAAAAGCAGGACACATCGACTTTGTCCTTGGCGACACCCGCCTATCTCTCGAGACAAACACCACAGCGCAAAAACAGCGTGCGTTTGAGCGAATCGCCGCCTGCATTTCCAGCGCCAATGAGGCTGACGCCATCCTTGCTCTCAACAGATTGGCCCTCAGCCACGGCATTGACAGCAACAAGATTGTGGAAAACACGATTATGTCCACCACAGATCTTCAGACCTTCGCCACCCATCCTCTGGTCAGCCTTGGTGCCCATAGCATCAGCCATCGCGCCCTGACACGTTTGAGCGATGATGAGTTGCGGCAGGAGATTGTCGGCTCCGCCGATTATGTTGAAAGCCTCTCCGGCCACCGTCCAACAAGCTTTGCCTATCCCTATGGCGATAGCCGCAGCGTAGATGCCAGAACGGCAAACGCCGTGCGCAAGGCTGGCTTTGAACTGGCGGTGACCACCGCCCCCGGCACAGTTACAGCCAGCCATCGTGACCAGCTGCACACGCTCCCGCGCATCTCGCTTAACGGCCATTTCCAGACGCCCGGCGCGGTTAAAGCGCTGGCGTCCGGCATTCCTTTTCAATTTCTCAGCCGATAATATCGTCCGTTACGGATACATCCGCACCTTGTTCCAGGGCTGGGTGACATCATCGCGACGAAACTCAACGCGATCATGCAGCCGGAATTTGCCATCCCGCCAGAACTCGATGGACGTTGGCATGATACGAAAACCAGACCAATGGGGTGGACGCGGAATATTGCCCAGCGCATAACGCGCGGTATATTCAGCCACAGCTTTTTCCAAAGCAAACCGGCTTTCCAGCGGGCGCGATTGCTTTGACGCCCAGGCACCGATGCGACTGCCAATCGGGCGGGTCTTGTAATAGGCGTCGGCCTCTTCGTCGGACACCTGCTCCACTTCACCACGCAGCCGGACTTGACGGCGCAGGGATTTCCAGTGGAAACACATGGCTGCTTTCTTTTGGGACAGAATCTCCGTACCCTTCTGGCTCTCGAAATTGGTATAGAACACGAAACCGCGGCTATCGAAATCTTTCAGGAGAACCATACGCACATTGGGCAAACCCGCCTCATCTACAGTCGCCAAGGCAACGGCGTTTGGATCGTTGATTTCGGAGGCCTTTGCATCCGTCAACCACGTTTCGAACAAGCCAAAAGGGTCATGCTCTTCGAAGAAGTCACCAGTTGTTAACTCATTTTGCGACATATTGTGTTAAATGCTCCCAAAATGCGCGCATGACGCAACGCATAAAAGACAGGATTGATCTTGGAAGACATAGCAAAGCCAGATCGATACAGAAAGGGACGCTCTCTCACGGGCGGGCGTTTTTCTTGTGTCGCGGCACTATGCCTCATTGTGAGCGGCTGCGTTGGCAGCGCGGTGGATTTTGGTGAGAGTGCCAAGGTGGACCGCTCGATCTCGACAGGCACCATTCCCACGTCCGAGCCGGAAAAAAGCTCTGATCAGGATACCATCCGCAATGCGGTATCGTCTGCTGATCTGGTACGGCTTGGCAACACGCCTGTGCCGTGGGCCAATGCGTCAACCGGCAGCGCTGGCGTGATCACCACCATTGCAGAGGACAGCAGCTCCGGTGTCACATGCCGGGCCTTTGTGACCAGTCGCCACGCCTATGATGGCATCGCCAAATTCTACGGCCGCACCTGCCTGATTGGTGCCGGGCAATGGCAACTCGTGAGCTTCAATCAGCAATCCTGAACAGGATTTGACGCAAAACAAAGACAGCAGTACCATGGGCTTCTGTTGTGCACATGTCCACTGCCAATACCTTCGTGCAATCATAAAGATATTGCGCAGAATTAAATCAAGCTTTACCATAGTTGCTAAAATGACAGACCGGCGAAACAGCTGGGCGGGATAGATCGGAACCTGTGGGAGCGGGATTTACGACAATATTTTCAATGAAAAACAAAGCCTTGACAAAAAATTCTCGAAAGCTCCCAGACGATTTGACTGCGTGACAGTTCAGAGCGGGCGTGATGAGCCTCTGGATGAGTAACCTCCAGTTAGCTTATTGTTCCTAATGTCGCTCTTGAACGCTGTAAGCAGTCAAATAAAGCATTGCTTGCGGCAAACTCAAAGTTGGTATGTTTCATTGTAAAAAGAACAATGCTGCCGCAAGGAGTAATGTCAATTTAACCGCTTTTGTATCTGGTTGGTGGTAAAATGCGCGATCCCTATTCCATTCTCGGCGTCAGACGTGATGCAGGATCTGACGAAATCAAGGCAGCCTGGCGATCAAAAGCCAAGACATCTCACCCGGACCAAAACCGCGATGATCCCAGCGCGACCCAGCGCTTTGCAGAGATCGGCCAAGCCTATGATGTTCTCAAGGACAAGGACAAGCGCAGCCGCTATGACCAACGCCTGTCGCAGATGGAATCCATGAAGCGCGAACAGACCATTATGCAACAGCGCGAAGAGGCGCGTGCGGCTGCCGAGCGCGCACGTCAAGCCAAAGCCAATGCCGAACGCGTCATGGCAGACCTTGCGCGGATTGAAGCCGAAAAAGCCAAAGCCGAAAAGGCCGCTGAAGCGCTGAATGCCAAGGTTGATGCGGCACGGGTGAAAGCCAAGGCTGCGGAAGCGCAAGCCGCGACGGCTGCCAAAGCCCAAGCTGCAGCACAGCAAGCCAATACACAACAATCCAGCGCACAGCAGAGCAATCAAGCCTCTGGCGCAAAAGAAAACTCTGGCACCACCGCTGCAGACCCCGCAGCTGCGGCCAACACGGCACCCAATGAAGCCGAGACGGTTGCAGAGCAAGACAGCGGTCAGAATGCGGCAGAAGCCCTGTTCACCGCCAAGACTGACGGCAGTAAAAAGCCTGATAATGGCGGGATCGCTGAACCAGCACCCTCGGGCATTTTTGCACTGCCTGTGATCGGCTTGATTACCTCGCTTCTGGTGCGGCGCGTTCGCAAGCCCGCCCCTGTGCTGGAAAAAGCACCCGACCTCGCGGTTGAGGCAACCATCGCCATTGATGATCTTTTGAAGCAAAACATCATATCTTTGCATTTGAGCGACGGCCGGGATATCCGGCTGCCGCTGGAGCCGGGCCACACCGATGGCACCATCATCCGCATGGAAGGCAAAGGCCTGAAAATTCCTGGCATGCTCACCGGCGATGTGGTGGCAACGCTCCGGGTGTTGAGAGGCGGCCCCTGCACGATTGATGGCTATGACATCCGGTGCACGTTGAAACTGCCACTGGAAGATGCCGTGCTCGGCTGTGAAACAACGGTTGACGGGCCAGTTGGACCTGTCAAAGTCACCGTGCCAGCCTGGAGCGGCTCTGAACAATCCATCCGTGTTGACAATCAGGGGCTACCCATCAGCGACAATGAGTGCGGGGCCTTGGTGGTGGACATTCGAGTGACCCTTGCCGAAAAACCGAACGAGAAACTGACAGACCTGATGAAGGTCATGAAGCACGGACTGTTTTTGTAAGGCATGCCTCCATGGCGCCGACAAGGCGGGGATAGTGGTCGCATCGGGAACAACAGCTCCCGATGCTCACTGTTCTTTATCAAGGACTTACAACTTGAAAGATAAGATTTTCCACACCCTTTGTTACCGCTCCTAACAGTATTTGTTGCACGAGACCCCTGAAGACAACGTAGGTAGAGCTTGAACCGCGCAACGGCCTATGCCATAGGCAAGGCCAATCGAAAGTCTCAGGGAGCAGAGCATGGCTCAAGTATCGGGCCTCATGGCAGGCAAGCGTGGCGTCATCATGGGTGTTGCCAACAACCGCTCAATTGCATGGGGTATTGCAAAAGCCTGTCGGGATGCAGGTGCAGAAATTGCCCTTACTTGGCAAGGTGAATCATTGAAGAAACGTGTCGAGCCGCTCGCACAGGAGCTTGATGCGTTCCTGGCTGGTGATTGCGATGTCACGGATCTTTCTAGCGTCGACGCTGTTTTCAGGAATGTTGAAGACAAGTGGGGTAAGATCGACTTTGTCGTGCACGCCATCGCCTTTTCCGACAAGGAAGAGTTGACGGGTCGCTATATCGACACAAGTCGTGAAAACTTTGCCCGCACGATGGATATTTCGGTTTACTCCTTTACAGCCGTGGCCAAGCGGGCAGAAGCCATTCTCAACGATGGCGGGTCACTTTTGACGCTGACCTATTACGGCGCTGAAAA
>DNPN01000074.1:38396-38529 GCA_003501385.1 Rhizobium sp.
GAAGCCAGCGTGCGCTATCTGGCGGTGGACATGGGTGGTCGCGGTATTCGCGTCAACGCTATTTCTGCAGGTCCGATCAAGACACTGGCAGCTTCGGGCATTGGCGACTTCCGCTATATTCTGAAGTGGAACG
>DNPN01000074.1:38775-40312 GCA_003501385.1 Rhizobium sp.
CCGCTATATTCTGAAGTGGAACGAGTATAACGCACCGCTGAAGCGCACCGTCACCACCGACGAAGTGGGCACATCGGGTCTTTACCTGTTGTCAGACCTCTCCTCCGGCGTCACCGGCGAAGTCCACCATGTGGATTCCGGCTATCACACCGTTGGTATGAAGGCTGTCGATGCACCGGACATCTCGGTGGTGAAAGACTAGAGCATCGTTCCGAAAATCGGAATCGGCACGATGCTCTAAATTTTTGTTTTCGCATCGGACTTTTCAGAAAACCGGTTCCCACTTTTCGGTCCGATGCTGTAACAGCTGAAAAGGTTCGTCTGCCCGTGATTCTTTATATTATCCGCCACGGTCAGACGGACTGGAATGCTGAGGGCCGCTTTCAGGGCCAAACCGATATACCGCTAAACGCGATTGGTCGCGGTCAGGCGATGCGCAACGGCGAACTCCTTGCCGTTGTTTTGGGTGACACACTTTCGGATTATGATTTTGTTGCCTCTCCCCTTGGTCGCACCCGCGAGACCATGGAATTGCTGCGCAGTCGAATGCAGCTGCCGCCCCAAGCGTATGAAACAGACGATAGATTGAAGGAAATCTGCTTTGGCGACTGGGAGGGCAGCACGCCTGCCGAGTTGAAACAGCATTACCCCGATCGTCTCAAAGAGCGGTCCAGAGGAAAATGGGATTTTCTGGCACCCGGCCATCACGCCGAAAGCTATGAAATTCTCTCGTGGCGCACGGGTGCCTGGCTTGCTTCCTTGAAAAATCCAACCATTGCCGTCACTCACGGCGGCGTCATCCGCAGCTTCTTTCGCCTGATTGGTGATGTTGATGGCAACGAGGCGTGCAGCATGAACATTCCGCAGGATCGCGTTCTAAAGATCGACACTGTCAAGCGGACGCTGACTTGGCTTGATGCTGATGATCCAGAGCACGCCAACGTTTTATAAAAACGACATCACACAGCACAAACGGTTTAATTCATAACCTGCAGGTCATCAATCACCCGCACACCATCTACCACCGTGTAGTACACAATCACTTTGACACCTGCCGACAGGCCATCAAAGTTGAATTCTGCTGGCACTGTATATGTCTTACCATCTTCCAGCGTCAGGGTCGATTTCTTGGCGTTAATTGATTTCACCACCGATTCCACATCGGCGCTTTGCGCCGCCACAGCCATAGGTGAAACAAAAGTGAATACAATCAGGAGTATTGCAATCAAGATTGGCATGTTTTCGTCCCTGCAATTGTATCGACATCGCCTTCAACCAAAGACATTGAACGCCGTCATCCGAGACATGAAGCAAAGCCGACTCGAAATTGACGTGTCCAGATAAACCATCAAATGTGGCAGATTTGGTTTTAATCAAGCAATTTTATCGATACGCATCGCTGTTTCCACACAAGGCTACCGCGCCCTCTGCCTTGCGCTGCAACCTCAACCGCCATCCCGCAGCAACGTTCATGGCATGGGTTAATGGACGGTGCGACAGTGCCGTGCGCCATACATAGAGTTTGTCAGGGAAAAGT
>DNPN01000074.1:40559-49090 GCA_003501385.1 Rhizobium sp.
CAGGGAAAAGTGGAACCCGGTTTTCCCGAAAAGACAAACGAAAACAAGATAGTTTAGAGTCTGTCTGGTTCAATCTGAATCTGACAGACTCTAGCGCGCAAACGTTCGCAGTGGCCCCAAAAATAGTCCGAAATTCCCCATTAAACGCCAGGTATTTTAAGAGATTTGCGCGACAGTTTATGTCAGCCCGCGCAATGCTGAGGCTTAACGGCCTTCAGGCCTACAAACAGCACGAAAATATGCTCAACAAATCATAAATATCGACAATCAAAACTTAAATTTATTCCGATTTTACAAGGACTTATTAATAAAAATTCACATCTATATTAACAATATATACACGGAAACAAATATAAAATTGAGGTCCAAGTGCCGCTGGAATAACCTGATCACCAGGTGGCAAGGCCTATCGAAGGCAGCATTCGAGTTTTCTAGCAGGAATGGCGGGTCCAGTGGAAAAAGCACATCTGGAAAAAATTCATTTTTCCAACAAGCAAGTCTTAAAAATGCTGGCTGGCGTCCTCATCTTGCTCTTCGGAATGCTCACCTACCTGTACCATCTCAACACTGATGAAAACATAAAGCACAGCCGGATCTTTGCTCAGGATCAACTGGAACGTGTTGACGCTCTGGTGTCTCTTCACATCAATCGCGCCTTGACAACACTCTCGCATGTGGCCAATGCCACCCCAGACAGCAACGCGCTGACTGTTGGTGAGGTGGATCGGGTCAACAAAAGTATTTTAAAGACCGAGCCGCAGTTTCTATCGATTGCGATTACCCGCGGCGATGAAAACGAAGTGAAATGGACCCGCACCAGCGCGGATACTGTGCGGGTGCAGACAGAGGCCACAGCGACATCTGTAGCAGACATTTCAGGTATCCACGTTCTCCCTGGTGGTAAGCTGCAGCTTGACATCAGCTCACCTGCGCAACCTGCCCGTCCGAGGATCACCGTTCGGGCGGTTGTCGATGCGTCGGTCCTGTTGGAACCCGCTTTGAAGCGGAACTTGGAAGTGTATGCGGACGATGCATCGCGCCCACCAACCATCGAGCTGACGGCGATTGCCCGTGCCAAGGGTGTTGATGATGTTGTCTTCGGCTCGAATCTGGCTTCGCTGAACAAGCCTGAAAACAAAACAATTGCCTTTGCCGATGGCACGTTAGAGATCCTGGCCTATCCAAAAAACGGATGGGAAAGTGGCGCGCCCGGTGCCCCGGATATTGGCGCGACGCTGGTGGCCGTGGGGCTGATCTTCACGACCCTGTTTTCGAGCATTGCCTTGCTGCTGATTGAGCGCAACGGTCATCGGCAAAACATCCAGACGGCAGAGGAAAGGCACAGGCTATTGGCCAAGCGTTTTGAGCTGGCAATGGATACATCCAACATTGGCATATGGGAGATGGAGGACGCCTCAGCCGCAATTCGTCACGATAACCGCGCAGCGCAACTGCACGGTGTGAAGGCAATTCACGCCCAAGCCCATGATTTCAGCAGCTGGCTTATCGCCGTGCATCCGAACGATCGCAGCAAAGTCGAGCAACACCTGGTGAAAAGCCGCGAGAGCGACACAGCCAGTGTGGAAGAATATCGTATCATACTCCAAGACGGCACCATTCGACATGTTCGTTCTGTCGGTGCCTATTCCAACCAGACAAAGCCGGGGCGCGTCACCGGAATCCTTCTGGACATCACCGCTGATATTGCCATGCAAACAGATTTGCGGGCCGCGAAAGAAAGCTCGGATATCAAAAATGCCGAACTTGAACTGGCGCTGGACGAGCTCTCCATTCGAGAGCATCAGTTGGAAGATCTCTCGGAACGGTTCGAACTGGCGCTGGATTCCTACAACTGCGGTGTCTGGCAACACGATTTTTCAACAGGACGCACGGTCTGGGATCACCGCATGTGCCACCTGTACAATATCCCGCCCACGTCCGGTAACATCTCAGAGGCCCTCTGGCTCAAGAATGTGCATCCCGGTGACGTCTCTGTGATACTGGCAGCTGCCAGTGCGGCCGCAGAAGACGGAAAGCCCCTCTCGACAACCCATCGCGTCGTGCTGGACAATGGTGCTATTCGCTATGTGCGTAACATTGGCCAGCTGCGGATTGACCGCAATGGCGGCCGCAAATTAAGCGGCGTCAGCTTTGATGTCACAGCCGATGTCCTTTTGACGGAAGAACTGCGTCAGGCCAAGGCCGAGGCCGAGGCGCGCAACATTGAGCTTGAGCTAACAAAAAACCGCATTGAATACAATGCCTTGCATGACCCCCTCACGGGCCTTGCCAATCGTCGCAAGTTCGACCGGGAACTTGATATGCTGACATTGCTTGGCAAAGCCGGCAGGGCCCGCTTCACCATTCTGCATCTCGATCTTGATCGCTTCAAGGAAATCAATGACACCTTGGGCCATGCGGCCGGTGATGCCATGCTGGTCAATGCCGCCAAAGTGTTGGAGCGTCATGTCAGAAGCCCGGATCTGGTGGCGCGCATTGGCGGCGACGAGTTTGTGGTGCTGTTGCGCGACGTGGTCGATCACAAGCTTGCGGCGGATCTGGCGGCACGGATCATCAAGGAAATAAACATTCCCTTTGATTTCGAGGGATTCAGCTGCCGCTTTGGCGTCTCCATCGGCATTGCCGAAGCCAATGGCATCAAGACCGATGCGCGCAAAATTCTCATTGATGCCGATCTGGCCCTCTATGAGGCCAAGCGCAAGGGTCGCAACTGCTATGAGTTTTTCACCCAGAGCCTACAGGCCAATATTGTCACCTCGCGGCGTGTGGCCGATGAATTGCTGACGGCGCTTGAGCGCGATGAGATCACGGCCTGGTACCAACCGCAGTTTTGCGCCAATACCATGGAACTGGTCGGTGCCGAAGCCCTCGTGCGCTGGCAGCATCCGGAACAGGGGATTTTGCCCACCAGCCGGTTTCTAAAAGTGGCTGAAGATTTGAGTGTCATGGCGCAACTGGACAAGATCGTGCTGGATTGCGCCCTGCGCGACAGGATGCGCTGGACGGCCATGGGGATTGCCGTGCCAAAAATCTCGGTTAACGTCTCATCCAAGCGTCTGCACGATGCCAATCTGGTGGAGAGCCTGCAAGGCCTGAGCATAACGCCCGGAACTATGGCGTTTGAGCTGGTGGAATCAATCTTTCTGGATGAAAATGACGATACCGTCACATCCAACATCGAAAAAATCAAAGCACTGGGTATCGATGTGGAGATCGACGATTTTGGCACGGGTCACACCTCCATTATCAGCCTGCTGAAGATCCAACCGAAACGCCTGAAAATTGATCGTCAGCTGGTGATGCCCATCCTTAACTCCAATCGGGAGCGGGCCTTGGTCCGTTCCATCATTGAAATTGCCCGCTCGCTGGGTGTCGGAACCATCGCAGAAGGCGTTGAAACCCAGGCGCATGCCGATATTCTGCGTGACATGGGCTGCGATCGTTTGCAGGGCTACGCCTTCTCCCATGCGCTTTCCTTTCAGGAGTTTGCCACCTTTGCCCTCTCGCGGGACAAGCGACAGGCATCGTGACGGAAAAACAGAGTCTTCATCCCAGACTTGCAATTGTGAGATAAGTTGCGAAAATGATTTCGACTTGAGAAATTATGCAGTAAGAGTGACACGTCCTCAACAGCGGGAACCCCCGTCGCTTTCATCTGGTTTTAGTCTATGTCGCATAACAGTTTCGGTCATCTTTTCCGCGTCACCACCTGGGGAGAAAGCCATGGCCCTGCCTTGGGTGCCGTGGTGGATGGATGCCCGCCCGGGTTGAAATTCACCCTCGAAGACCTTCAGGTCTGGCTCGACAAGCGCAAGCCCGGCCAATCGCGGTTTGTCACGCAGCGGCGCGAAGATGATCTCGTCAAGGTTCTCTCCGGTGTGATGCCGCAGGACGATGGTAGCCTGATCACCACCGGCACACCCATCTCGCTGATGATCGAAAACACCGATCAGCGTTCCAAGGATTATGGCGAAATTGCCCGCCAATACCGGCCCGGTCACGCAGATTATACCTATGATGTGAAATACGGCATTCGTGATTACCGTGGCGGTGGCCGCTCATCGGCGCGTGAGACCGCAGCCCGTGTGGCCGCCGGTGGCATTGCCCGACTGGTTCTGCCCAATGTGACCATTCGCGGCGCATTGGTGCAGATTGGCAAGCACAAGATCAATCGCGACAATTGGGACTGGGATCAGGTGGGGCAGAACCCGTTTTTCGCTCCCGATGCCGCGATCGTACCCGTCTGGGAAGAGTATCTCGATGGCATTCGCAAGGCTGGCTCATCGGTAGGTGCCGTGATTGAAGTGGTGGCCGAAGGCGTTCCTGCTGGTCTGGGTGCCCCCATTTACGGCAAGCTGGATCAGGATATTGCCGCCCTGCTGATGTCGATCAATGCCGTCAAGGGTGTTGAAATCGGTAATGGCTTTGAGGCCGCCGAAATCACCGGCGAGGAAAACGCCGACCAGATGCGGATGGGCAATGACGGCAAGCCGCTGTTTTTATCCAACCATGCCGGTGGCGTGCTGGGTGGCATTTCCACAGGCGAGCCGATTGTGACCCGTTTTGCGATTAAGCCAACCTCGTCGATTTTGACCGAGCGCCAATCCATTGATGCCAATGGCCAAAATGTGGATGTGCGCACCAAGGGCCGCCATGATCCTTGCGTCGGTATTCGCGCCGTTCCGGTTGGCGAGGCGATGATTGCCTGCACGCTGGCGGATCACTATCTGCGCGATCGTGGCCAGACGGGTCGCCAGGCTAAATGATGCAAATAAGCCTTGCGCCGCAATCAAGCTGGCGCACAGTATGACACAAAATGGGGTTCCCATGAGCTATGAGCAAAAGCGCGTCGCCGACGCCATTCGGGCCTTCGAGGCCGGTGAAATCGTGGTGGTGATGGATGACGATAACCGCGAAAATGAAGGCGATCTGATTGTTGCCGCCGTGCATTGCACGCCGGACAAAATGGCCTTCATTGTACGCCACACCTCTGGCATCGTCTGCGCGCCCATGCCCAAGGACGAGGCCAAGCGCCTGAACCTGTCGGCCATGGTCGCCGATAATGACAGCGCCCACACCACGGCTTTCACCGTCAGCGTTGACTTCAAGCATGGCACATCCACCGGCATTTCAGCAGATGACCGCACCCTGACGGTGCGCAATCTGGCCAATCCTAATGTGGGTGCCGCCGATTTTGTCCGTCCGGGTCATATCTTTCCGCTGATCTCCCGCGAGGGGGGCGTGCTGATGCGCTCCGGCCACACGGAAGCCGCTGTTGATCTGTGCCGCCTGGCCAATCTGCCACCCATTGGCGTGATTTCCGAACTGGTGAATGACGATGGCACTGTGATGCGTGGCCCGCAGGTATCGGCCTTTGCCGAACAGCACGGCTTGAAGCAGGTTTCCGTGGCCGATTTAATTAGCTATCGCCAACGCAAGGAAACCTTGATCGAGCTGGAAGCCAGTTTTCCGGTTGAAACACCCTATGGCCCGGCCATGGCCCATGCCTATTCCCTGCCTTGGGACCCGATGCAACATCTGGCCGTGGTGTTTGGCGATATTCGCGATGGTGAGGACATTCCAGTGCGACTGCACCTGGAAAACGTTGCAGCAGACGTGTTTGGTGCCAATGGCCAGATTGACGAGATCATGAAGCGGATCTCTGAGAAAGGCCGGGGCGTGATTGTCTATTTGCGTGAAGGCTCGGTTGGCGTCGGTGCCTCCACCACAGCACGCAAGGGCGCGCATGATCGGGAAGCCCATAAGGAAGCCCAGACCCGTGATAGCGAATGGCTGGAAATCGGCCTGGGCGCACAGATTCTCAAGGATCTTGGTGTGACATCGATCCGGTTGATTGCGTCCCGCGAACGGCATTATGTGGGTCTTGAAGGATTTGGCATCCGCATCGCAGCAACTGAGATTGTCTAACATGAAGCTCACCTGTCCGGGTGCGAGCCAACCCGGACAGGTGACCACTCTTTCAGGGGTGGGAAACTGTGTGTTTGCGAGAATCATGGGTGACGGAAACGCTTGGAGCTTGGTAAGGCTGGATGTCTTTTTTGGAGTCTCCCGATGACGCTCAAGCTTTACCTTGCCGGTCCTGAAGTATTTCTACCCAATGCCAGAGAGGTGTTGGATGCCAAGGCGGATATGACCCGCGCCTACGGCTTTGAGCCGATTTGCCCCGGTGACATTTTTATCGATCCTGCCCCGACCCTTCATGAATTTGGCCTGAAAATCAGTGCCGTTGACGAAGGCATGATGAATGCCGCCGATGGCGTGATTGCCAACCTGACACCCTTCCGCGGCATAGCCGCAGACCCCGGCACAGCCTTCGAGTTGGGATATATGTGCGCTCAAGGCAAGCTGGTGGCCGCTTACACCAATATTGTTGCCAACCATTTTGACCGCACAACGGAATTCTACAATGGAGACGTCGGTGAAGCGCAGGATGGCCGCAAACGCGGCCCAGATGGCATGTCGCTTGAGAATTTCGACATGATTGAAAATCTGATGCTGCATGGCGGTGTGGAGCGTCGTGGCGGGCACATTGCTATCTTTGCCGCCGCAGCCGATGCTTTGTATACGGATCTCACCGCATTCGAGCGGTGCCTGCAAGCTCTTCGCCAGAAAACAACAGTATAATAAACATCACTTATGTTTAACGTGCGCAATATTTCTGTTATTGTTAGAGATTGAATATCTCAACTATAGAAAATATCGAAGCAATTGCGCACGTTACTTTATTTTTATTTAAGATAAATTTTAATTTTCATAAATATATTTATATTGTGTTGCGCTGCGCTATGATTTTTCAGTCTTTTCTACAATATATCACCACGGCAATACAATATGCACTAGATGTAGGGTCGTTGACAGCAACACACACCACACATCGAAAAATCGGCAAAAAGCGCAAGCCTCGCGCAAGCTTCAATGGTTAATAAATCTTTAACGAAGCCAACAGAAAGAGGCCTGCGATGAGGATCGACAGCAGCCTGAACAATTCACAGTACCAAAGCCGCTACATTCAGGGCGTTACACGTCCCGAAGATGTCGTAGCAGAGCCTGCATCAATATCGCGTTCACGCGCGACAGGTGGCAGCACCACGGGTACTTTGCTTTCTGCATCGCTGGCAAATGCGCTGTGGAGTCTCGACTCCGCAAAAAAGACGCCTGCTGTGAAAACAAATTCGGCAACATCGGCATCTGTTGACGATGCATCAGCGTCCACGCCCACACAGCGTGTGGAAGCTCGCTATATGGAATATATGGATTACGACGAGGAATAGCCGCTGCATCTGCGCGGCTATGTGAAAGTGGGGCATGTGGCGGCATGCCCCCTTTTTACGTTTGTAAATGCTCAATGCCTTTCTCTTGCGCATCGATTTGATCCGAAAACCGGATTGAAAGCGCATTTCCGTCTGATGAGACGTCTGCTACGCTCTGCCCCATGCAACTCCATGGATCGCCTAAGCGGGTCGCAATGAATAGGATTCACTGCGACCCGCTTTAGCTCTTATTTTGTCGCATGTACGTTATCGTTTCATCGAGAACAATGAAACGCGACATGCTTTAGCAGCATCCATGGCAGACAAGTCGATGAGGCGAAAATGTATAGTATTGGCGAACTTTCAAAACGGGCAGGCGTCAAGGTTCCGACCATCCGCTACTATGAGCAAATGGGACTGATGCCAGAGCCGGAGCGTTCGGATGGCAACCAGCGTCGCTACAGCCGCCAGCAATTGGAGAGATTGTCTTTCATTCGCCACGCCCGGGATCTGGGCTTTAACATTGAGGCTATCCGCGACCTGATTGGCCTTAGCGGCCACCCAGAACAACCCTGCACCGCCGCAGACCAGATCGCAGCGGAACATTTGCAGGATGTGCGGCGAAAAATCATCCAGTTGAAGAAGCTGGAAAGTGAGCTGGAGCGCATCGTTTCCAATTGCGCTGCCCATACTGTTGAGCAATGTTACGTGTTGCGATCGCTCTCTGATCACAAGCTTTGCGATCACGATCATCAATAGGATCTGTCATGCCTGTCATCCGCCCTTCAGACGCAAAATTGGAACAAGAGATTGGCGAAGGCATCAATATGGAGCTTGGCCCCTACTCTGCACACCTTCTCAGCGATGCAGGCGGATTGACCCAGTTTGGGGCCTTTCTGGAGACCCTTCCTCCAGGTTCACGCTCTTCTCACAAGCATTGGCATGAGCAGGAAGATGAATTCGTCTACATGCTGTCTGGCATTGCCACCCTGCATGAAGGCGACACCACAACGGAACTTCATCCGGGCAACGCCGCAACCTTCAAGGCGGGCGTTGCCGTTGGCCATTGCCTTGAAAATCGATCAACGGCGGATTGCACCTATCTGGTTGTCGGCACGCGCTCACCCAACGATGTGGTGCATTACAGTGACAAGGACCTCCTGCTCACCAAAGTCAATTTTGATAAACGCAGAACCGACAGAGCGGGGAATTCAATCTAAAGCATGTCGCGTTTTATTG
>DNPN01000074.1:49352-49726 GCA_003501385.1 Rhizobium sp.
ATTGTCCTCAATAAAACGCGACATGATTTAGCGCTGCACCACGTTAAACGATGACTACAGCCTGCGCGATTGTCAGAAAAGAAAGAAACTCTGAATATAGTTGCCTTTGGGCTATTCAGCTCAGCGACATCATCCTAATATAAGTCAATCGCTATGACCTCAACCGTCTCGCTGTGCGCGAAACCTGTCTGCATCTTTTCGAAATGTCGCGACACCATTGTTGTATTTTAAGAAAAGCCAATCTTCGTTAAAGCATTCCAAAATTAGAAGACATCGTTAATGGCCAAGTTTTCATCCTATGTCATTTGCACCTCCCCCAGAAGTGGCAGCACTCTGTTGTGTAAGCTTTTGGCGGCCACCGGCATTTCAGGCAA
>DNPN01000074.1:49974-61657 GCA_003501385.1 Rhizobium sp.
CGGCCACCGGCATTTCAGGCAATCCGGGGTCGTATTTTCATGTGCCATCTCTGCCTGAGTGGCTGACCTACTTCAATCTTCGCGCCGGTCTGGCTACCCCGGAAAAAGACGTGTTGACGCAGGTCTTTGCTGCTGCCTTGTCCAAAGGACGCGGGGATACGGACATATTTGGCCTGCGTTTGCAACGACACAGTTTTGATTTTTTTCTGAGAAAGCTCGCGATCCTGTATCGGGGACACGCCAATGATGTTGCCCGCATTGAGGCCGCGTTTGGGAAAACTCTGTTTATTTATCTGACCCGGCCAGACAAGGTTGAACAGGCAGTCTCATGCGTCAAGGCGCTGCAAACGGGCTTGTGGCATGTGGCCCCGGATGGTACCGAAATGGAGCGCCAATCTCCGCCCCAAAAGCCCATTTACAGCCCGGGAGAACTGCGCTTCACCTACAATGAATTCGTTGCCTTTGAGCTTGGGTGGCAACAATGGTTTGATAGCCAAGACATCCAGCCCTTTCGCATCACCTATGATGCCTTGTCTGCCGACCCCATCGGAACATTGAAAACAGTTTTGCGAGAGCTTGGACTGAATGCAAATGCCGCCAATGGCGTTGTGCCCGAAGTGGCAAAACTGGCCGACGCGACCAATCAGGACTGGGCAAGGCGGTTTCGCACGGAGCTGGGTGCCGCAGACGCAAGCCCCCTCTTTGCTTGAACCAGACGTTATACCGTCACCCCATGAGCCGCACCTGTCCGCACGAAATCTCGGCATACGCCAGCACAATCGTGACTCAACCTTCCCAAGAAATTATTATGTCAGCAAAAACAATCATCGCTCTGTTATCTTACGACAATAGGGCTCAATCTCTCGACAATTTCATTCTTGGATGCCCAAACCATGTCTCGATATTCATCCTACGTGATCTGCACTTCGCCCCGAAGTGGCAGTACGCTATTGTGTAAGCTTCTGGCGGCCACCGGCATTTCAGGCAATCCAGGATCTTATTTTCATCGCCCGTCACCGTCAGATCAACCACCTCTGTCCGCGTGGACTTCCTATTTCAATCTACCATTCGATCCGGACGCATCTGAAACCGAAGTTCTCTCAAACATATTTCGAGCCGCTATTGCCAAGGGACGCAAAGATACGGCCATGTTTGGCCTGCGCTTGCAGCGCCACAGTGTTGATTTTTTCTTCGAAAAACTCGCTATTCTGCATACGGGCTACGCCAGCGACCTTAAACGGATCGAGGCTGCATTTGGACAAACACTGTTCATTCATCTCACGCGGTTGAGCAAGGTGGAGCAAGCGGTGTCGCGGGTGAAAGCAGAGCAGACGGGTCTGTGGCATATTGCCCCGGACGGAACAGAGCTGGAGCGCCTCTCGCCACCCAGGCAGCCTACATACAATGCTGCGGACATCCGCGCGGCATATGATGAATTTCTAGCCTTTGACCATGGTTGGCAGCAATGGTTCGAGGCGCAGGGCATTGAGCCTCTTCGGATCACCTACGAAGAACTGTCTGCCGACCCGATTGGCCATTTGAAGGTCATTTTAGAAGCGCTGGGCATGGATGGCAGTGCCGCAAATGGCGCGGTGCCCGGCGTGGCAAAGCTGGCGGATGCGACCAATCTGGACTGGGCAAGGCGGTTTCGAGCTGAATTAGGTGCGGGGCGCTGAATCCTGTAAAATCTGCATTGAGCCTGTTGCTCTGACCAAGAGCGTTATGACACCATCTTTGCCGATGGGATAGAGCACATTGTAGCGAGGAACGCACGTTGAATTTTGAGGATGACTGTATCTTCTGTCGGATTACGAGCAGACGTTCTCCCGCTCTCATTGTGTATGAGAGTACACATTTCATCTGTTTTTTTCCAATCAAGCCCGATGTTTATGGACATATCTTGATTGTCAGTCGAAATCATTATCCAGATCTGGAGCATTCTCCGCCTGACATTGGGTCCGACTTGTTCGCAACGGTGCGGACCTTGTTTGATCGTTGCCGTAAGCGCATTCAGGCGACCGGTTTCAACTTGCTCGCCGCAAATGGAACATCTGCCGGGCAATCGGTGGACCATTTGCATTTTCATTTTCTGCCGCGGCTGGACAACGACGGGTTGGATGCATGGCCCGTATTTCCATCCATCAGCCCGAATTTGACTGAACTGTTCGAACTGCTGTCCGGGCAAGATGGCGACGCTTAAACTGAAAACGCCTAAATCCACCCCTCCCCATAGACCACGCGCTCCACCCCCGTAAACCGTGCCAGCCGCAGCAATTCGGCATCCAGTTTTTCCAGCCGTCCGCTGGATGCCTTCACGCCTTTTTCAAGCCAGAGACGCTTTACGTCCAGCGTTTGCGCTTTTCGATTGGCCTTCATATCAATGCGGCCGATCAGACGATCGCCTTCCAAAAGCGGGAAGACATAATAGCCATACTCCCGCTTGGCTTCTGGCACGAACACTTCAATGCGGTAGAAAAAACCAAACAACCGCTCGGTGCGTGCCCGGTCGCGGATCAGGGGATCAAAGGGGCTGAGCACCCTGATGCGTTTGGGGGCTTCGGGCGGGGCCAAAAGCGTGGGCAAGCGATCCGCCAGCGAATAGGAAGGCCGGGGCTTGTCACCATTGGCGGGCAGAACCATCACCTCTTCCAACTGGTCCCGGCAGCGATCCACCCATTGTTTGGCTTCTTGCGGGCTGACCAGTTCCCAAAAAGCGGCGACTTCGCCAGAGGTGGCAAAGCCCAGACGGGTGAGTGCCTCGCGGCAGGCCCAATCGATAAAGGCATCATGGGAAACATCTGCGGCAAAATGCTCCGGAGGGATGCATCGCTCGCTCACATCATAGATTTTTTGAAAATTATCGCGTCCAGCAATGGTCAGTTTGCCGGTGCGCCAGAGAAATTCCAGTGCGGTTTTGGATGGGTGCCAATTCCACCAGCCGCCGGATTTATGGTCGCCCTCTTTCAGCTCCCGCGACAGCGCCGGGCCACCCTCAACAATGCGTTTGTAGGTCTCGTCAAACGCGGATTCAAACCCCGGTTCACGCCATTTGCGCCAGCGTTCCAGAATGCGGCTCTCTTCGCGGGCAAAGCGCTGTTTCCAATAGGGGAAAAAGGCCACCGGCAAGATCGAAGCGTCGTGGGTCCAATGTTCAAACAGCAGCCGGTCTTGCTCCAGAAGTGCCGTCAAATCCTCGCGCCGATAGGTCTGGTTGCGCGAAAACAGGATCTGGTGATGGGCGCGCTCCACCGTACCAATGCTGTCCACCTGCACAAAGCCCAGATCATGGATCAGCGCCAACAGCCCTTGCCGGGTCAGAGCCTTGCCCGGCGGGTTGCTCAAACCCTGCCGCTCCAAAAACATCTGCCGCGCTGTCTGGTTGTTGATCACGTGTGCCATGGGGTGACGATAGGCAATGTTCACTTTTTGTTCAAGCGAAAACTTCAACCCTCGGGATGATCCCGAGGGTTGATCATGGTGAAATTTTAGCGGCGGTCATCAACCACTTTGGCAATAATGCAGAGCAGCTCAAACAACATGGTGGCCCCGGCGATGGCCGTCATGCCGCCAACATCGAAGGGCGGTGCCACTTCGACAACATCCGCACCCACAATATTAACCCCATCCAGCAACCGCACCATGGCCTGTGCCTCGCGCGTGAGGAAGCCGCCAATCTCTGGCGTGCCGGTGCCCGGAGCCATCGAAGGGTCAATGCTGTCAATGTCGAAACTGACATAGGTGGCACCGTCACCAGCAATGGCGCGGGCTTCGGCCATCACGTCCTCAGGACCACGGCGGGTAAACTCTTCCATATAAATAATACGGATGCCTTGTTCTTTGGCCCAGTCATGCTCATCAGCGCTGTAGAGCGAGCTGCGAATGCCAATCTGCACCGTGCGTTTCGGGTCCAGCAGACCTTCTTCGATGGCACGGCGGAATGGCGTGCCGTGAGTGTAGCGCTGGCCGCCAAAATAACTGTCATTGGTATCGGAATGGGCATCGAAATGAATAAGCCCCACCGGGCGCGATTTGGCCACAGCCCGCAGCACGGGCAGCGTGGTCAAATGGTCGCCGCCGCCAATCAACGGAATGGCATCCGCCGCCACAATGGCCGCAATGCCGTCTTCCATCTGCTTGAGCGCCAGCATCAGATCAATCGGGTTGACGGTGACATCGCCCACATCGGCAATATTGGCCAGCCTGAACGGCTCGATTTTCGAGACATGATGCACGCGGCGCATCAGGCTGGATTGATTGCGCAATTCGCGCGGCCCGTGGCGCGCCCCTGCCCGATTGGTGGTACCGCCATCCCATGGAATCCCGACAAGGGCAATATCCAGCCCCTCAGCCGAGGTCACAAGCGGCAGGCGCATGAAGGTGGCAGGTCCGGCAAAACGGGGAATAACACCGGCGTCAACAGGCTGATTGAATTTTGAGGTCAAGACAGGCTCCTGGAGTTTGTCAGGAAAAAGTGGAAACCGGTTTTTCTGATCAGACAAACGAAAACAAAGGAATCGAGAGGGATTGTGTGAGTATAGGAGCAAAGGAAGTGGCCGCTGTAAACTAAAAAACACGGCATTTCCCTTTCCATTCGCGCCCGGTATAGAGAACCTTGCAACACAAGAAGGATGTTCGCATCGTGCATATCCATTTTGATCAGGCCAGCGTGAGATTTGACGCGCGCGTGGCACTGGAACCCTTGACCCTCACCCTGACAGAGCACCGCATTGGCGTGATTGGCCTGAACGGCTCGGGCAAATCCACCTTTGCACGGCTGATCAACGGCTTGGTCAAGCCGAGCAGCGGCACCGTTTCCATCGATGGGTTCGATACGGTGAAGGATGCAAAAGCCGTTCTCTCGCTGACCGGCTTCATCTTTCAAAACCCCGCCAACCAGATCATCCTGCCGCTGATTGGCGATGACATTGCCATGGGTCCCCGTGCGCGCGGCCTGAAAGGGGCAGCCCTTGAAGAGGCGATTGCCCCGGTGGTGGAACGGCTTGGCATTGCCCCTCTTCTCAGCCGCCGCCCTCATGAGCTTTCCGGGGGTGAGTTGCAATTGGCGGCGCTGGCGGCTGTGCTGGTGACAAAGCCAACGCTGGTGATTTTTGATGAGCCAACCAATCAGCTGGATTTGAGAAACCGCGCCCTCGTGGCAAAAACCATCGACACGCTGGAGGAGCACGCACTGGTGATCAGCCACGATCTGGAGCTGGTGGCCGGGTTAGATCGGGTGCTGGTGTTTGATCAGGCAAAGCTGGTGTTTGATGGTGCCGCGAACGATGCCATCCGTTTTTATCAGGATCTCGCCACATGCTGACAAGCCTTTATGTGGACGGGAACACCATCTTTCACCGCATGCCGGTGATGATCAAACTGGCGCTGCTGGCTGGCGTTGGTATTGCTTTGGCGTTGACATCCTCTGTCACGGTGCAGGCCTTGGCGACTGTGGCTTGCGGTGCCATCTATCTTTGCGTTGGCCTGAGCCTCAAATCAGCCTTTGCCCGCATTCGTCCGGTTGTCATCACCATCGCAATATTTGCCGTGATCAATGCGTTTGTGCTGACGCCATTGGAGGCGCTTGTGAACACACTTCGGCTGCTGGCTGTGGTGTTTCTGGCCGCCACCATCACCGCCACCACCACCATCCACGCCTTCATGGCAGCGCTGACGGTGCTCCTCACACCACTTGAAAAGCTTGGCGTGCTCAAGGCCTCCGATGTCAGCCTCGCCGTTGGCCTGGTGCTGCGATTTGTGCCCGATATTGCCAATCGCTATCAGGCGCTTAAAGAGGCCCATGTGGCCCGTGGGCTGACCGTGCGACCGCTGAAAATGATCGGCCCGTTGATCATCCTGACCTTGAAAGATGCAGATTCCATCGCCGATGCTATTGACGCAAGGGGCATTCGCGGGCACTAAATTGAAATAATCTATAAACTGGAAAACTATCAATTTATCACCGGAGACATCGATGCAAACCAAAGACCTCGTGCTGATTGCCCTGTTTACCGCCATCGTGATTGTGCTGGGGCTGATCCCGCCAGTCACGCTCGGCTTCATTCCGGTGCCCATCACGGCGCAGTCCATGGGCGTGATGCTGGCGGGCTGCATTCTGGGTTCCAAGCGCGGTGCGCTGGCCTATGCCCTGCTGGTGGTTCTGGTGGCCATTGGCCTGCCCGTGCTGGCGGGCGGCAAAGGCGGGCTGAATGTGCTGATGGGCGTGACAGGCGGCTATATTTTTGGCTGGATCATCGGCAGCTTCATCACCGGCCTGATTGCAGAGCGGCTGGTGCGTGAAGGCCAGTCGGCATTCACGCAAGTGGCAGGCTTTTTCGCCGCCAGCATCATTGGCGGCATTGTCGTGGTCTATGCCTGCGGCATGCCGTGGGTGACGATGGTGACAGGCACACCGTTCAACAAAGTGGTGATCGGCTCGCTGGCCTTCATTCCCGGCGATCTCGTCAAAGCTGCCATTGCCACCCTTGCCGCACGCGCGGTGATGGTGGGGTATCCGCTGCTGCCCAAGCGGGCTTAAAAGGGCTGACATAGTCTTCGGTTATGGTGCCTCCATATGAAAAGGGAGCGCCATGACTGACGACCGAAGAACACTCTCTGTTGAGCTGGTTTGCGAGCTAATTGCTGACCAGTTTCCTCAATGGGCCGATCTGCCCATCACACCCATTCTTCCCGGAGGCTGGAATAATCGCAGCTTTCGCCTCGGTGAAACAATGGTTCTTCGCCTTCCCAGTGCCGAGCGCTATGTTGCGCAAGTGCAAAAAGAACAGCATTTCCTGCCTTATCTTACATCTCACCTGCCGCTGCCCATCCCTCAAGCGATCGCCTTGGGAAAGGCAGGTGCAGATTATCCGTGGCCGTTTGGGGTTTACGGATGGATTGAGGGTGATACAGCCGCGCACGGCGGCATTGATGATCCCGTCCGATTTGCGCAGGACCTCGCCCATTTTCTCAACGCGCTTCACAACGTCGAGACAGCAGACGGCCCTGCCGCTGGCCTCCATAACTTCTACCGTGGCGATTTTATCAACGTTTACAATGATGAAACCCGCGCTGCGATTGCCAACTTGAACGGTAAGATCGACGGAAACGCAGCAACCGCCATTTGGGATAAAGCTCTTGAAAGCCAATGGAACAGCCCTGCGGTCTGGCTGCATGGCGACATTGCGCCGGGAAATCTACTGGTGCAAAACGGCAAGCTCAGCGCCGTGATCGATTTTGGGTCCATGGGCATTGGCGATCCGGCCTGCGACCTTGCCATTGCCTGGATGTTTTTGGAGGGAAAAAGCAGGCAGGCGTTTCGTTCAAATCTGCCACTGGACCAAGAAACATGGCAGCGCGGGCGCGGTTGGGCCTTGTGGAAAACCCTGATCACGCTTGATAAACTCTATCGTGATGGCACCGAGGAAACCGGAAGGCAACAAGAGATTTTACAGATTATTCTGGAACATGACTTAAGCGAGCCTCACGGCAGATATTGATAGAGCCAATCGCGCAAAACCTCGGGCAAGGCCACCGGCTCCGCCGTTTCGGGATGAACGGCGGTCCAGACGATTTCGAAATCGGCCGCGCGGGTTTTGTCGCGGTCCACCGCCACGGCAAAGCCTGCGGATTTGCCGCCGATTTTATCCACCGTCACGGTAAACCGCAAAAGATCGCCGGGGGCGAGGCGTTCATACAGGCGGCATTCAAATTTGGTTGGGCGAAAGGCTGGCTCATTCTCGTCGGCTGGCCGGGCTTGCCAGAAACGGGCCAAGGCCTCTTCGGCGAGCGCCAAAAGCGCGCTGTTGTTCATGCGGCCCGTGATGCCCGCGTCGCGCAGGCCCACCACCGTGTCCATAACATCATTGCGCTCTTTTTTCGCCATCGCCCTACCCCCGGTTCTTCCAACTCTCTATGTAGAACGAAACACCTTTCCAGAACAAGCAATCAGCACAAGGCTGGACCAAGTGGCATTGCAAGGTTAAAACGCCCCACAACAGACTATGGCTTGCATAGTACGAGGATCTCCCATGACCACACGGCTCTATGAAAATCCGCTGTTTCTGGAACACAACACACCTGCGGGCCATCCTGAGCGGGCAGACCGTTTGCGCTCGCTCAACATTGCGCTGGAGCATCCGAATTTTTCAGCGCTGGAGCGCAGGCAGGCACCACAGGCCAATGAAGATGCCGTCATGCTGGCCCACCCGGAAGAGCATTTCATTGCGGTGATGCGGCAGATCCCGGAAGAGGAAGACCGGATCAACCAGTTGGAGGCTGATACTTATGCATCTTCCAAGAGCCTGCAATGTGCGCTGACCGCGATTGGCGGAGCCATGGCCGGTGTGGATGATGTGATGACAGGCAAGGCCGACAATGTGTTTATCGCAGGCCGCCCGCCTGGCCACCATGCAGAAAAGACCAAGGCCATGGGCTTTTGCCTGTTCAACACCGTGGCCATTGCCGCCCGCCATGCGCAAACTGTGCATGGTGTCGAGCGGGTGGCGATTGTCGATTGGGATGTACATCACGGCAATGGCACGCAGGACATTTTCTGGGATGATCCTTCCGTGCTGTTTTGCTCCACCCACCAGATGCCGCTCTATCCCTGGACCGGCAAGAAGGATGAGACCGGGCCACACAACACCATTGTCAATGCACCTCTGTCTCAAAACTCCGGCTCGGATCATTTCCGCGAGGCGTTCAAATCGCGCATTCTGACGGCGCTCAATGATTTTTCACCGGATCTGATCCTGATTTCGGCTGGATTTGATGCCCATCACCGCGACCCATTGGCGCAGATCAATCTGGTGGGCGAGGATTTTGACTGGGCAACGGGCCGCTTGATGGAAGTGGCAGACCGCTTTGCCAAAAACCGGGTCGTCAGCCTGCTGGAAGGCGGCTATGATCTGGAAGGGCTGGCCGAATCGGCTGGCATGCATATTTCGAGATTGATGAAGGGTTGAGTATGACTGAAACTGCCGCACCTGATTTATCCGCCTATTCCTTTGAAAAAGCGGTGGCTGAGCTGGAAAGCATTGTGGCGCGGCTGGAGCGTGGCGATGTAGCGCTGGATGAATCCATTGCCATTTACGAGCGTGGCGAACTTTTGAAACGCCATTGCGAAACCCTGCTCTCGGCTGCCGAAAACCGCATTGAGAAGATCCGTCTGGATCGTGCTGGAAAGCCCACCGGCACCGAACCATTGGACAATGCATAAAGGCACAAACGACGATTGGGTGTTTATCCCTTTTCCATGGGGATTTTAGCGCCTATATAACGTCGAGTGGAGGCATGCTGAAACAATGCCTCACAACCGCCAAACACTTTTGCTTCAGCCATGCATGACCATGCGGGGCCAAAGGGGCTCGGCGCAATGAGACACAAAAGAGGCCGGAGCCCGTGACATCCAAGCCGAATACACCGCTGCTCGATCAAGTAACCCTGCCGTCTGATCTGCGCCAGATCGATGATAAGGACCTTCCTCAGTTCGCCCGCGAATTGCGTGACGAAATGATTGATGCTGTCTCGGTGACCGGCGGACATCTCGGCGCTGGCCTTGGTGTGGTGGAACTGACCATTGCCATCCACAAGGTGTTCAACACGCCAGAAGATCGGCTGATTTTCGACGTTGGCCATCAATGCTATCCGCACAAGATCATCACAGGCCGTCGTGATCGCATCCGCACCCTGCGGCAGGAAGGTGGCCTTTCCGGCTTCACCAAGCGGGCCGAGAGTGAATACGATCCCTTTGGCGCGGCTCACTCCTCCACCTCGATTTCGGCAGGGCTGGGCATGGCTGTGGCCGCCGATCTTGGCAAGACGGATCGCAATGTCATTGCCGTGATTGGCGATGGGGCGATGTCGGCTGGCATGGCCTTTGAGGCGCTGAACAATGCCGGCGCACTGGATGCGCGGCTGATTGTCATTCTCAACGATAATGACATGTCGATTGCCCCACCTACGGGGGCCATGAGTGCCTACCTTGCCCGTCTCGCCTCTGGCCGCACCTATATGGGCATGCGGGAAATTGGCAAGAAACTGACGGCATACCTCGGCAAGAACATTGACCGCGCCATTACCCGCGCCGTTGAACACGCACGGGGCTATGTGACAGGCGGCACGATGTTTGAAGAAATGGGCTTTTACCACATCGGGCCAATTGATGGGCATTCCTTTGATCATCTGTTGCCGGTGCTGCGCAATGTGCGCGACAACAGCAAAGGCCCGGTGCTGATCCATGTGGTGACACAAAAGGGCAAGGGCTATACGCACGCCGCAGCCGCCGCCGACAAATATCATGGCGTGAACAAATTCGATGTCATCACTGGCGCACAAGCGAAAGCCAAGCCGAACGCACCAAGCTACACCGCCGTGTTTGCCGATGCGCTGGTGCAAGAGGCTCGCCTTGATGACAAAATTGTCGGCATAACAGCGGCCATGCCGTCGGGCACCGGGTTGGACAAGTTGCATGAGCTTTTCCCCGAGCGCACCTTTGATGTCGGCATTGCCGAACAGCATGCTGTGACTTTTGCCGCCGGTCTTGCATCCGAGGGCTATAAACCATTCTGCGCGCTTTATTCCACCTTCCTGCAGCGCGGCTATGATCAGGTGGTGCATGATGTGGCCATTCAGGGCCTTCCCGTGCGCTTTCCCATCGACCGCGCCGGTTTTGTGGGAGCCGATGGCCCGACCCATGCAGGCTCTTTCGATGTTGGTTTTTTGGCAAGCCTGCCCGGTTTCGTGGTGATGGCCGCCGCCGATGAGGCTGAGCTGAAACATATGGTGCGCACCGCTGCTGCCTATGATGATGGCCCGATCTCGTTTCGCTATCCTCGTGGTGAAGGCATTGGTGTGCAAATGCCAGAGCGTGGCGAGATTTTGCAAATCGGCAAAGGCCGGGTGATGAAGGAAGGCAGCAAGGTGGCACTTTTGTCGTTCGGCACACGTCTGGCTGACTGTCTGCTGGCGGCGGAAGATCTGGATGCCGCAGGCCTCTCCACCACGGTTGCCGATGCCCGCTTTGCCAAGCCGCTGGACGTTGATCTCATTCGGCAGCTGGCGCGGAACCATCAGGTTTTGCTGACGGTGGAAGAGGGCGCTGTCGGCGGTTTCGGATCGCAAGTGCTGCATTTCCTCGCAAGCGAAGGCTTGCTGGATCACGGCCTTAAAGTGCGAAGTCTTGCCCTGCCCGATATCTGGATGGATCAGGCCAAGCCCGAGATCATGTATGAAAAGGCAGGGTTAGATGCCAAGGGCATTGTTGCCACCGTATTCATGGCACTGGCGCATGATAGGCAGGGACGTGATATTGCCGTCAGTTGAAATGCCAAAACGGATTGCCTGAACAATAATGGACTGAAAACCGTTTCCAGCTTTCAGTCAATGACCCATCGTGCCGCTCATTCTTTATGGATACCGCGCATCGCAAGCTTTGCGCGGCTCACACCATCAAAACTCCGACCAGACCTGCTTTTCAACCGCGGCAGACGGATCGCCAGGGTTAAATCGATAGACCACGAACCGGCGCTCGGTCCGATACGAAAACAAAAAATTATAGCACCTGACAAATTTCGGTTTTCTAGAGTCTGTCAGGTTCAGATTGTACCACAGTACACGACGCAAAAATAAAGACCCCTCCCCCACCCTCCCCACAAGGGGCAGGGCAATCGCATATGGCTCGAAT
>DNPN01000063.1 GCA_003501385.1 Rhizobium sp.
AAACAAGGTGGCGCAAGTGGGTACAACAGGCCTATGATGCACCAAGTGGCCAGTTCATCGAATGCCTGCAACTGGATGGCTCGCCCGACCCAAATCAGACGGTGCGGACCAGAACCGCCGCACGCCTGATCTATGTCTATGCCCATGCCAGCGCGTTGGGCGTCGCACCTGCGGGATCGCTGACGATGGCAGAACAGGCCTTTGCCAATCTCCACCGCAGTGCCTGGAAGAACAGTCCTCGCCCCGGATATGCCAGGACCTTCCACCGCACCACCGGGCTGGTGATCGACCCTGTGCGCGATCTCTATGACAATGCCTGTGTTGTGCTGGCCTTATCATGGTTGCTGAGCGCCACGGGAAAGCGCCACTATGCCGAGAAGATCGACGCCACAATCAACGCCATTGATGCAACGCTCAAAGACCCGTTCAGTGGCTGGGCAGAAGATAGTCTTGGCACCCTGCCAAGGCGGCAAAATCCGCATATGCATTATTTTGAGGCGCAATTGGCGCTGTGTGAACAGCATCCATCCATTGCCCATAGCAAAATGGAAAAGGCAATTTTTGCGCTGTTTCGAACCCATTTGTTTGGGGCATGTCACGGCCCTTTGCGTGAAAATTTCGGCCCCCGCTGGGAAATCGATGACCTCTATGGCTCTGGACGGCTGGAGCCGGGCCATATGTGCGAATGGGTCTGGCTGATCCGCCGCTACGGTGCCCTCACCAACATGACGCATGATGCGCTCTGCGATGATCTATTGACCACGGCCCTGACCATTGGTCGCTCTGAAGGATCGCTGTTTCTTCAAGATCAGGTCACAGCAAATGGCACTCCACTTCTCCCGTCGAGACGGCTTTGGTCGCAGGTTGAAATGCTCAAAGCCCTGCTGTCACAACATCGCGCCCTCGGGCAGGACCGCTATCGTCAGGATGCCGAGGCTTTGGCATCAGCCATGTTCGCAACCTATTTTCGCTCAGTTCCTGAGGGCTGCTGGCATGACATGCTGGATGGGCAGGACAGGCCCATTGCCAAAACAATCCCAGCAAGCTCCCTTTACCATCTCTGGACATTGGTGGCCGACCTGATGGTTTGAGCTCAGGTCTTTGTCACGATACGGACAGCAATGTGCTGCGGAACCGAAGCAGGGCAATGGCGAAAAAGGCGGAGCCAATCAGCACTAACGCCCCCATGGAATGCCAAACCGCCCCCAAACCTGCACCGCGATAAAGAATAGATTGCGATAAGGCCACGAAATGTGTCGAAGGGGACAGCTGCATCACGTATTGCAACCACATGGGCATGCTTTCCATTGGGGTCGTGCTGCCAGACAGCAGATTCATGGCAATCAGCACCGGTATGGCGATCAGGCCGAATTGCGCCATGGAGGTCGAGGCTGTGGCAATCAAAATACCGAGCGATGTGACAGAGAATTGGTAAAGCACGGCGGCTGCAATAAACAGCGTCAGCGATCCGGCCACCGGCACCGCCAAAATCTGTTCCACCACCACAACCAGCGACAAAACGGCGGCGACCACAATCACCAGCCCGTTTGACCAGATCTTGGACAGCATGATTTCTGTTGGCTTCACCGGCATCACCAGAAGATGCTCGATGGTTCCATGCTCGCGTTCGCGGATCAGCGCGGCACCGGTCAGGATAACGGAGAGCATGGTGATATTGTTGATCACCTGCATGACCGCAGTGAACCACATTGACATCAAATTGGGGTTAAACTTGGTGACGCTGACGAGATTGATCGGCGTGCTGGCCGCCGTTTGCGGCAGGGCGGTTTCCACCTCCTGAAGAATGATGTTCTGGATGTAGGCGGCACCATTGCCCGCCTGCGACATAGCGGTTGCGTCGATGTTGAGCTCAACGGTGGGCTTTCGTCCAGCAATGGCGTCTTGCTCGAATTTCGGCGGAATATCCAGCACGAAAACGAATTGGCCGCTGTTCATGGCAGCGTCAACGTCTTTGGCCTCGATCAAGGGCGCTTGCTTGAAAAACGGCTTGATCAGAGCGTCCCGCACGCGGGCCGAGAGCATGGACCTGTCCTCATCCACCACGGCGACGGATGCATTTTGCACTTCGAGCTTTGCGCCCGTGGACACCGTGTAAACCGCCAGTGTGAAGGCATAGAAGATCAGAAACATCATCACCGGATCAGCTTTGATGCTGTAGAGCTCTTTAATGCCAAGTCGAAAAATGCGGGCAAGACTTTGTTTCATATCAGGCGCTCCGCTTGCGCAAGGCCAAAAGGGCAATTGTGATATAACCAATGGCAAAAGCGATCAAAACCAGAAGATTTGTCCAGAGCTCGGCAAAGCCAAGACCCTTGGTGATCACACCAACACTCATGGGCTGATACCAGGCTGAGGGAAACAGCAGCCCCATCACACGCCCACCACCAGACAGGGAAGAAACGGGCACAAGCAGGCCGGAAAAATTAATTGCCGGGATCATGGCAATGATGGCCGTTGCAAAAATTGCGGCCACCTGGCTGCGCACAAAACTCGACACCACCAACCCAAATCCCGTTGCCGCCAGCACATAGAGCAAGGACGCCAGCACCAGCAGACTCATTGACCCTTTGATCGGGACGTTGAAGACAAAACGGGTCATGCAGAGCAAGATCAAAAAGCTGATAAACGCGATGGCAACATAGGGCAATTGTTTGCCCAGCAGAAATTCAATGCGCGTCACGGGCGTTGCCTGAAAATTGGCAATAGAGCCGGTTTCCTTTTCCTTGACGATGCCAAGCGCCGTCATGATAGCGGGGATGAGAATGAGCACCAGCACAATAACACTTGGAACAATGGCATTGGCACTCTTGAACGATTGATTATAGCGATAGCGGCTTTCAATCTGGATCGGGTCAGATGATGTGAATGTTCCGGTGCGGCGCGCCTGTGCATCGCTCACATAGCTGGTAAACAGCCCGGATACATAGCCGCGCGCGGTTTCGGCACGAAACGGCATGGCACCATCGAGCCAAACCGACACTTCCGGTGTGGTTTGCCGCAACAGATCACGACCAAAGTCAGGAGGAACCTCGATGGCCACGCCAAGCTCGCCGCTTTGCAACCGCTGTTGCAGCTCTGTGGCTGATGCAATCGGAGCCCGCTCCGTGAAGTAGCGCGAGCCTTGCAGGCTCTCGATCAGTTGTCGACTTTCGGATGAACGATCCTGATCATAGACGGCGAATGGCAGATGTTCGACATCAAAGGAAATACCGTAACCGAAGGTCAGCAAAAGAAGAGCAGGCCCGAGAAGAGCGAAGATCAACCGCGCGCGGTCGCGCAAGACCTCGATTGTTTCGCGCCGCGCGTAGGCCCACAGTCTGCCCGGATCAAACCATCGAACGCGCCCCTGATGCGGAGTGCTGAGCGCAGTCTCTGTCACCTCTTCGTGGGCATCAACACCCATGCCTGCTTCGGTCAGCACGTCAATGAAGGTCTCTTCAAGGCTGGTCTTGTGGCGCTCGCGGCACAAGGCTTCAGGCTCGCCCACCGCCAGAACACGCCCTTGATCCATCAGCGAGATGCGGTCGCAACGCGCGGCCTCGTTCATAAAATGGGTTGAGAGAAAGATGGTCACGCCGTCGTCGCGCGAGAGCGAAAGCAGGGATCGCCAAAAGGCGTCACGCGCCATGGGGTCCACGCCAGACGTCGGCTCATCAAGAATCAGAATTTCCGGGCGATGCATCACGGCTGCCGCCAGCTGTAACCGTTGGCGCATGCCCAAAGGCAGGGCATCGGGCTGTTTATCGGCCGCATCCACCAGATCGTATTGTTTCAACATCTCCGCGACGCGCGGCTCAATGTCTTCCTTCGGCATCGAGAACAGACGCGCCTGAAGCATGAGATTTTGGCGCACACTCAACTCACCATATAGCGAGAACGCTTGTGACATATATCCGATGCGCTTTCGGGTTTCGATATCATTGGCCAGCAAGGGTTGGCCAAAAAGCTTGGCGACCCCGTCGCTTGCAGGCAAAAGGCCGGTGAGCATTTTCATTGTCGTGCTTTTGCCGCTGCCATTGGAGCCGAGAAAGCCAAAGATCTCGCCCTTTTGTATCCGAAAGCTGACATTATCGACGGCAACAAAATCGCCAAAGCGCCGACTGAGACCGATTGCCTCAATGGCTGGCGGACCATCGACCAGCACCCGTGGCGGAAAGGAAAGCGGCAGCTGCAAGGCATTGTCCGAGATCGGCATCAAGGCAGTGAACGCATCATCCAGCGTTGTCCTGCCCGCCTGCGTCTTGATGTCTGCCGGGCTTCCGGTGGCAATCACATGGCCAGCATGCAATGCCGCCAACCAGTCAAAGCCTTCCGCCTCTTCCATATAGGCCGTGGCAACCAAAACACTCATCTGCGGTCGCCGCGCGCGAATGCTGTCAATCAGCTGCCAGAACTGGCGGCGAGAGAGCGGGTCAATCCCCGTTGTCGGCTCATCAAGAATGAGCAGATCGGGATCGTGAAGCAGCGATGCACAGATGCCAAGCTTCTGCTTCATGCCGCCAGAAAGCTTGCCCGCCGGGCGATCACGATACGGCGCGAGGCCGGTGATGCGCAAAAGCTCATCGATGCGCGCAGCGCGCTGACCCGCATCCTGCCCAAATAGACGCCCGAAAAAATCCAGATTTTCCGCAACACTCAGTGTTGGGTAAAGATTGCGTCCCAACCCTTGCGGCATATAGGCCAGACGCGTACACACGTCTGAGCGGCTTTTGGCAAGCGCCATATCCAGACCCAGGACATCAACCTGTCCGTCCTGAATCAACGTCACGCCCGCGATCAGTCCAAGAAGGGTGGATTTACCCACGCCATCGGGACCGATCAGCCCCACCATGCAACCGGCAGGGATTTCAAGATCAATATGATCCAGGGCCACCACATCACCATAGCGATGGGTGATGGATCGCAGTCGCGCGGCTGGTTCACTCATTGGGGCAGCTTCACTTGCAGCTGTGAGGGCCAAACGGCGTTACGATCAGTGCGCACATAGCCAATGCCGCGGATGCCGGTCTTGATCTGACTTTCATATTGCTTGAGCAGATCGGGCGCGATCTTCAGCTTCACCCGAAACATCAGCTTTTCCCGCTCATCCGATGTCTCAACGGTTTTCGGCGTGAATTGCGCCGTGGATGATACGAAGGAGACTGTGGCCGGAACCACATATTGGGGAGCCGGATCAAGAATAATCCGGGCCTCGTCACCGATCGCAAGCTGTCCGGCAGCATGGGCCGGAACAAAAATTGTCATCGACACATCGGAAAGGTCGATCATAGTGGCAATGGGGGCGCCTGCGGACACTACTTCCCCTTTTTGCGCCAGCTTATACTCAATCCGCCCGCGCGCTGGTGCCTTGAGAACGGTATCATCCAGCAGGGATTGAATGCGCACAACCTCGGCCTCAGACGATTCCGAGGCGGCGGTGGCCTCATTGCGGCTGGCCTGAGCGGCTTTCAATGCGGCTTCCGCAACATGCAGCTGGCTTGCCCGCAGATCACGCTGCTGCACTGTGCCGCTGCCCGTTTCACTCATCGTCTTTGCCCGCTCATACTCCTGCCGGGCTAGAACAAGCTCGCTTTGCCGCTGGGCGATAGTGGCATCCGCTTCGACTTCCGCGGTCGTACTGCGGCGGGTTTGGGCCTTGGCCCCGGCAAGTTCAGCATCGACGGAAGCCGTGTCCATTCGCGCCAGCACCTCGCCTGCATCCACGGTTTTACCTTCCTCGGCAAACACCTCTGCCAATTTGCCCGCAACTTTAGCCGAGACAAGAATTTGTTGTGCTTCAATGCGTCCGTTCGACGTGGAGATGCCGGGCAAAGGCTTTTCGCCGGTCAGCCGGTTCCAAAGAGCGTCAAAGCGGACCTTCAAGGCTGGTTCCTTGTCGGCGGCAGCACTTGGCTGCGTGAAAGCGAGCGCGAATGCAACAGTGACCAACAGGCAATTTGATATTTTCGTCAAAAGACATCTCCAATAGGCTTAAATCGATCACGGACCAAAATCTATGACCGATGATGACCCGCCCGGCGGAATGGTTCCTTGACATATGTCATTGCGAGGCCCGCAAGCCTTGCGACGTTTCGATAATCTTTGGCCGTTTGCGGCGAAGATGATGAAAACAATGATGGCCCTGCACGCCTGAGGGCTATGCTCTGTTAGCGCATGTCAGAGAACAGTGGGAACCAGTTTTTGGATAAATCCGATGCGTAAACAAAAACTTAGAGCATCGTGCCGATTCCGATTTTCGGCACGATGCTCTAATAAACCTTCACCTCACCCGCCGATGTCTCTTCCTCTCGTATCTTGAAATAGGACAGTAATTTTGTGGTCACGCTGGCAAACAGCGTGACATCATTGCCGATGGCAACAAATGTTGCTCCTAAACTCATATAGCGCCGGGCAAGCACCAGATCGCCGATCAAAATACCCGCCGCTTTGCCGTGGGACTGGATCCGCAAGAGTGCCCTTTCCACCTCTGGCGCACCCGGCTTACCGAGATGGCCCATATCGGCAGCAAGATCCGCCGGGCCAATGAAAACACCATCAACACCGTCTACCGAGGCAATATCATCCAGCGCTGCAAGACCGGCCCGGCTCTCGATTTGCAAAAGCAGGCAGATCTCATCAATTGCCGTCTGCAAATAATCAGGAATGCGATTGAAACGTGATGCCCTGGCCACAGCCGTGCCCACCCCGCGCACCCCATGGGGCGGGTAACGGGACGGCCTTGACCATGGCTTCAGCCTGCTCCCTGCTTTCCACCATGGGAATAAGCAACGTCTGTGCGTCAATGTCGAGCATTTGCTTGACCATCCATGTTTCACCCATCGGCAGACGGATAACCCCGTGGCTGGAAGAACCCTTCATGGCTTGCAACTGCGTCATTAGAGTCTGTCAGGTTCAGATTGAACCACAGTACACGACGCAAATGTTTCT
>DNPN01000191.1 GCA_003501385.1 Rhizobium sp.
TCCTGCTTGCCCCACTGGATCATTTCCGCGGCATTGCCGATGCAATGGGCCGAGGTTGAGCAGGCCGACGAGATCGAGTAATTCACGCCATGAATCTTGAACCATGTGGCAAGGGTTGCCGACGCGGTAGACGACATAGCCTTTGGCACAGCAAAAGGCCCAATGCGCTTGGGGCTTTTGTTCTGGCGGGTGATGTCGGCAGCTTCGACGATCTGGCGGGTGGATGGACCACCGGAGCCCATAATAATGCCTGCGCGCTCATTGGCAGCGTAGTCTTTTTCCTCAAGGCCAGAATCGGCAAGGGCCTGCTTCATGGCCACGTGGTTCCACGCGCCGCCTTGGGACAGGAAACGCATGGCGCGCCGATCCACAAGCTCGGTTGGGTCCAGCGATGGCTTGCCCCAGACCTGGCACTTGAAGCCATGCTCGGCAAAATCGGGCGACAATGAAATGCCGGATTTGGCATCGCGCAGCGAGGCCGTGACCTCGGCCGCATCATTGCCGATGGAAGATACGATTCCTAAACCCGTAACGACAACCCGTCTCATGTCAATCGACCTTTTTCTGAATGGAAAGATGCGCTCACGCGGCCTTTTGCAGACCAACGCGAAGGTCTGTTGCCTGATAGATGGTTTCACCATCTGCCTTCAACCAACCATCGGCGGTGCCCAAAACCAGGCGACCACGCATAACGCGTTTAAAATCGATACCGTATTCCAGAAGCTTTGTTTCTGGCCGGATCATACCTTTGAATTTAACCTCTCCGGTGGAGAGCGCCATGCCGCGTCCGGGTTCGCCGAGCCAGCCCAGAAAGAAGCCAGTCAGCTGCCACATGCCATCAAGGCCTAGGCATCCGGGCATAATGGGATTACCCTGAAAGTGGCAGGGAAAATACCAATCGTCCGGGCGAACATCATATTCGGCACGAATATAGCCCTTATCAAAATTGCCGCCGGTCTCAGAGATGTCTGTGATGCGATGAACCATCAGCATAGGAGGCAAAGGCAATTGCGCATTGCCCGGGCCAAACAACTCTCCGCGACCGCAGGAAAGGATTTCTTCGTAATTAAAGCTACTTTGTTTTTCGTTCATCGGTCTTTCAATTCCCCCGTCAGTCTCTCCCGTATAGGAGACTTAGAGCAAGATGGCGACGAATTGAAGCCGATGCCAGCTCATTTCAACGCTTTGATTGACGTAAAATGGCCTCGGTCCCGGTCGCTTTCCGCCGTTCGCATACAGGAACCCTTGATGCTCCACCAGAGGTAAAATCTCCTGAACACCCCATTGTTGGGGCTTTTATGGAATTTTACCCGGGAAGGAACTATTGAAAGCCCGTTCTGCAAAGGGTATATCGTATGGGGTGCAGTCTGAATTCAAGAGACTGAATGGAGATAGTTGGGATGATGGCGCAAGCCTTTGGTGAAGTTGAAGCAAAACTGCGTCGTTCGGGCCTGCGTCCCACGCGGCAACGTGTTGCCTTGGCGGCACTGCTGTTTGCCAAGGGCGACAGGCACCTGACTGTGGAAGAATTGCACGAAGAAGCGGTGGCGGCATCCGTGCCGGTTTCCCTCGCTACCGTTTACAACACGCTGCATCAATTTACCGAAGCGGGCATGATCCGTGTGCTGGCGGTGGAAAGCAACAAAACCTATTTTGATACCAATGTATCCGATCACCACCACTTTTTTGTGGAGGGTCGTAATGAGGTTTTGGATATTCCGGTGAGCAACATAGAAATCGGCAATCTCCCCACCCCTCCCGAGGGCATGGAAATTGCCCATGTGGATGTCGTGATTCGCCTTCGTCCGAAGGCGACCTAATCGATCTTTGTGAATTTTTGATATTTTACATGATGTCGTCCGGGTGGCGTCCCGCTCTGTGATGAGGGGTGGGCACGGTCCACCCGAAGTAGAGTGCTCCACCGCGCACCAGAAACGCAGCTAGGACACCGCCCGCCGACGCCCAATAGAGCGGGGCCGCCAGCATATAGGCCCCTGTGAACACCGAAGCACCGATCAAGGCCGCTGTGATGTAGATTTCCGGGCGCAACAGCACGGAGGGTTCATTGGCCAGAAGGTCACGCAAAACCCCGCCCAGCGTTGCTGTCAAAACGCCGGTGACAATGGCGATGGTGGCAGAGCCGGTGGCGGCCATGCCTTTGGCGGCACCCATGACGCAATAGGCGGAAAGCCCAATCGCATCCAGCCAGATCAGCAGCTTATAGCGGGATTCCAGCAGATGAGCGGTGAAGAACACCAAAAGGCCCACCGCACAGCAGATCACGATATAGCTCGGGTTGATCACCCAGAACACCGGCAAGCGACCCAGAATGATATCGCGCACCGTGCCGCCGCCCGTGCCGGTGATGACGGCAAAAAACAGAAAGCCGATGATATCCAGCTGCTTGCGCGAGGCCGAAAGCGCACCCGTTGCCGCAAACAGCGCAACGCCTGTATAATCCAGATAGAGCAGAAGCGACATAGTGGCTCCGGTATATTAGCAAAAATGGTGATGTGTTGTGCTGTGTGATAAACCATGGCGACAAGGGCGGCGCAAGCTGGCGGGTCTATTTGCGCTAGAGCATTTGGCGATGTCTTCGAATCGCGAAATTGCTCTCAGTTTTTGTTTCTACGCATTTCGGGATGCAAAACCGCAATACACTTTTATTCGAAATGCGGTATTGATCCCATTCTCATTCAAGGGTCGCGTTATGAGATTTTTTATCCGTTTGCTCGCGTGCCTGCTGTTTGTGTTGCCAGCCTCTGTGGCGCTGACCCAGCAGCAATTGGTGCAGGACCCTGAGATCTATGAAAAAGATCACTTCAAGGGTGTTTGCACAACGGCGAAATTTGACCCCGATTATGTGACCCGGCTGGACATTAATAATGATGGCCTGATGGATGCCGTGGTCAATGAAGGTTCGCTGACCTGCGACGGCAAGCATGGTCCCGATTGCAACGAAGAAGGCTGCCCCTATAATTTTTATGTGCAGGTCAAGGAAGGCGGCTATCTGATGATCGCCACAGCCCGGATCTTTGGCTACGATTTTATCAAGCGCTACGGCAACATGGTGTTTGTGCTGAAAATGCCACCGCATTTCTGTGATCGCACCGATGGCCCGCAATGCGAAATGACGGTGCGGGTGCGAGACGTGCAATTTGTGACCATCTTCAAGAAATAATGCTCAAGACACCAAAGGCATAAGCCGCCATGGCATGCCATGACGGCTTACAGGTTTGATTAGGCCTTCGCCATCGACTGGGCTCGCATACGGTGATATTCGTCGGCAGCAATCGGTTTTGCTGTTTTGTGGCCCAGCTCAGTGATATCGATGCGATAGGTTTCACGGGCTGAGAGCGCAGCCAGCGCCGAAATCACCGTAATCCCCAGCGTCCAGCAGCCAATCACAATCGGGATATTCACCGAGCCGGGAGGCGCAACGGCTGTAAACAGGGCCGGAAACAGTGCCGTAATGGCCGTGCCGACATTTTGCGCAATCGCCATAGACGAAACGCGGATGCGGCTCTGGAACAGTTCTGGATAGAACGATGGGAACACGGCGTTATAGCCTTGATAAATCACGCCCCACATCAACACCGACATGACAATGGCCAACGGCACATTGTGAATGCTGATGGCATAGAGATAGCCGAATGAAAAAACGCCAGACAGCAGGGAGCCGATGATAATCGGTGGTTTACGGCCAATCCGGTCAGAAAGCCCGCCCACAAACGGAATGACCAGAACGGCAACAATATTGCCGAGCACCGGAATCCAAAGATAGACATCCTTGCTGAAACCAACACCATAGGCGGGCTGCACGGCGTAGGCCGCGCCAAACACCGTGGTGACGGTGGGAATCACGTTCATCAGCGCCATGCACATGACGCGGATGATATCGGCCCAACCATGGCGGAAAGCCTCAACAATCGGGGCTTTCGCCACCTTGCCGCTTTCGCTGGCGTTCACGAAGGTTGGGGTCTCTTCCACCAAGCGGCGGATGACAAAACCAACAATCACCACGAGGATCGACAGCAGGAATGGAATACGCCAACCCCAGCTGTTGAAGGCGGCGGGTTCCATATAATGGGCCAGCGGCAGAAACACGGCAGCAGCCATAATTTGTCCGGCCTGCACGCCCTGAAGCGCAAACGAAGCAAAAAATCCGCGTCGACCGGGCGGAGCATGCTCCAGAATCATCGATGATGCGCCGGAAATTTCACCCGCGACGGCAAAGCCCTGAATGAGGCGCAGCACCACCAGCAAAATCGGAGCCCAGATGCCGATTTGCGCATAGGTGGGCAACAGGCCAACCATGAGTGTTGAAAAGCCCATCAAAAACAGGCAGGTCAGCATCATTTTCTTGCGGCCATAGACATCGCCCATGTGACCAAGCACAAAGGCACCAATCGGGCGGCTGACATAGCCGACGCCATAGGTGGTCAGCGATGCAACAATTGCGGTGGTGGGATCAATGGATGGAAAAAACAGCTGCGGAAATACCAAGGCTGCGGCTGTGGCATAAATGAAAAAATCATAATATTCTAGCGCAGAGCCAATCCAGCCACTGGCCGTGGCCACACGTGATTGTCGATGCGCCGTGTTGGCGTCAGATGCCATAATTTGCCCTCCCAAGAGCGTTACACCAGCGGGAAAAGGCAAAGCTAACGCTGCATTCCACGGCTCAGTCGGCATATCAATCAATGTCACTCGTGCTGCCTGTAGGCCGGGCCACCTGTGGACCGATCTACGTACAATCACGCGAGGGCTATGAGTTTTGCCTTTGAACGGTATGAACCCTAAAATCCCGGTTCATCCCTTTTCCCAAACCTACGTTTGCAGAATTGATAATCGATAACAAGTATCACTTTGAGGCAAATGCACGTTTTCAGAGCGCTTGTTTGTGCACTGGCAAAGGATGGATCCGTCAGATATTGAAAAAATTACGACGCTGTCTAACAGCTGTCATTTTCTCGTTTTAAATCTGAAGAGAAGAATTTGGTGGAGCTAAGCGGGATCGAACCGCTGACCTCTTGCATGCCATGCAAGCGCTCTCCCAGCTGAGCTATAGCCCCATAAGGGTCCGGCGTTTGCCGGTTCCGGGAACCTCGTGAAGCAGTGCTTCGTTCGGTGTGGGCGCTTCATACGTCGTTGATTTTCGTATGGCAAGTCAAAAAAGTAAGGCCCCGGATTTTTTTTAATCCGGGGCCTCAAGCTGTGGGTAAATGATGGTGAATTACACTTCGTCGTCGTCGCCAGTCACGCTGATGATGCCGGACATATCGTCGTCTTCATCATCTTCGTCGGCTTCCAGGAATGTGTCGTCGTCATCGTCGCCGATTTCTACGTCATCATCGCCGATATCCGGGATGTCATCACCGCCTGCTGCCTCGTCGGCATCTTCCAGTGACACCAGTTCGACGTCAGTGTTTTCTGCATCGACTTCTGCCACTTCTTCCTCTTCAGCGGCCTTCTCCATGATGGCTGCAACCGAGGTTTCTACAAAGTAGGAAAGGGGCCAGGATTTCTGGGTATAGGGGGATACGACCGGATCTTTGTTCAGATCGTAAAATTTCTTGCCGGTGTCGGGGCAAGTGCGTTTTGTTCCAAGTTCTGCCTTCGCCACTGTCAAAGCCTCATGAAGTCCGTGGAAAAATAGGGCATGCGCCAACGGTCCAGACCCTTTTTTGAGTTTGTCTTTTCGGGAAAACTGGTGACCACTTTTCCCTGACAACCTCTGAGGTCGGTCCAACTGTAGTCGGTCCCCATAATCGTTACCTCACCTTCTGTCAAAGGCAAACTGTGATTTGCAGCCCAATGGTGAAAAGAGAGGCTGTTTTTCATCCGGATGATTTTGATCTTGAACCAGTTTCGGTTTGGCCGAGGATGCAATAAAGACAGCTCGGAGCGTCAACCAGCAGGGATGTGAGGGATAACCCATGACAGATGATGTGAAACCGAGCTTTACAATTGCCATCGATGGTCCCGCTGCCGCTGGCAAGGGCACCCTGTCGCGCCGGATTGCCGAAGTCTATGGGTTTCATCATCTCGATACCGGCCTCACCTATCGCGCTACGGCCAAGGCCCTGCTGGATACTGGGTTGCCGCTGGATGACGAATCGGTCGCTGAAAGCGTGGCGCTCTCACTTGATCTGGCAGGCCTTGACCGTGATGTGCTGTCGCGCCACGAGATTGGCGAGGCGGCCTCCAAAGTGGCCGTCATGCCCGCCGTGCGCCGCGCACTGGTGGAGGCGCAGCGCCGGTTTGCCGAGAAAATGCCCGGCACAGTGATTGATGGCCGCGATATTGGCACGGTGGTCTGCCCGCAAGCGCCTGTGAAGCTTTATGTCACGGCGTCGAGCGAGGTGCGGGCGCGCAGGCGCTATGATGAGATTGTGGCGCGGGGTGATGCTGCCGATTACCCCTCCATTCTCGAGGATGTAAAACGCCGCGACGAGCGCGATATGGGCCGCGCTGACAGTCCGTTGAAACCAGCAGCAGATGCACACTTGCTAGATACATCCGAAATGAGTATAGAGGCGGCATTTCAAGCTGCGAAAACCCTTGTTGACGCGGCATTGAGAGCCAGTTGACTTGCATTGAAAGCCGGTTTTGCCGGTCACTATCGCCTGATCTCTTGTCCTTGCGCCGGATTGCCCTTTTATAAAGGGCGGATGTGGGATCGGCTTTTATCAACACCAACCCCCGGCGCGACCCGTATCCTGATGGATACGATCTAGGAGATTTCATGTCTGTTACGAACCCGACACGGGACGATTTTGCAGCCCTTTTGGAAGAGTCTTTTGCAAAGACCGATCTGGCTGAAGGCTATGTTGCCAAGGGCATCATCACAGCCATTGAGAAGGACGTTGCTATTGTTGACGTTGGTCTCAAGGTTGAAGGCCGCGTTCCGCTGAAGGAATTTGGCGCACGCGCCAAGGATGGCCAGCTGAAAGTTGGCGACGAAGTTGAAGTTTACGTTGAGCGCATTGAAAACGCGCTGGGCGAAGCTGTTCTGTCGCGCGAAAAGGCTCGCCGCGAAGAAAGCTGGATCAAGCTCGAAGCCAAGTTCGAAGCTGGTGAGCGCGTTGAAGGCGTTATCTTCAACCAGGTCAAGGGTGGTT
>DNPN01000229.1 GCA_003501385.1 Rhizobium sp.
TGTGGTCGGGCTTCAGGTGGCGCAGTAGCCAGATCACTTCGATGTTGCGATGTGTCTCGACTTCAAGCCGACGGCTCGACCGCACTCGGTTCAAGTAGCCGTACAGGTAGAGCTTCAGCAGATCGGCCGGATCGTAACCGGGACGACCCGTCCCCTTGGGCTCGACGCGGACAAATCCGGAGGCCTGCAAATGCAGCCCGTCAATGAAAGCTTCGATGAATCGGACCGGGTTGTCTGCGCCGACGTAATCGTCCACCACTTCAGGCAGAAGCAGCATTTGCGAGCGGTCTGTTCCTGATAGATGTGCCATGGCAGAATATACCATGAGATTTTGCGATCAGGAATCCTCCAGTCGGGTTCCCAGCGCCCATGAGCACACGGAAGGTCAGTATTCATGCTTATTATTTTTGGCGGCTTGCCGGGCACCGGAAAAACGACGATTGCGCGTGCTTTGGCGAAGGAACTCGGGGCGAGCTATGTCCGCGTCGATACGGTCGAGCAAAATATACGAGCTTCTGCCGTCTTGAAAGCGGACGTCGGCCCAGCGGGATATTTGGTCGCCTATGGGATCGCCGAAGACAATCTGGCGCTCGGCAATACGGTCATTGCGGATTCTGTGAATTGCTTGAAGGTCACGCGAGATGCCTGGCTATCGGTTGCCACGCGCTCGGCAGTGCCATCAGTTGAAATAGAGGTTATCTGTTCCGACAAAAATGAACATCGCCGAAGGGCGGAAACGCGGGCAACAGATGTTCAGGGGTTGATAAAGCCAACCTGGGAAGAAATTATGGCCCGACACTATGACGATTGGGGGCAAAGCCCACTCGTTGTCGATACTGCGGCGCAGGATGTGGGGCAATCAGTCGCCGAATTGGTGTCAAAGCTTGCGCTTGGCAGAAGTCAGCCAGGCCGGGACTTTTGACACGGTCTGCCTTATTCTGAGACGGTGCAAAACTCAGACGCAAAATTCAAACTTTAATCGGGATTAAAGCGACAAGCTGGCCTTCATTCAACCTTTCGAATCTCTGCATCCAGCCAACTGCAGAACCGGCGTACGACCTTCGATTCAGAGCGGCGCAGGTAGCGATATGTGCCGATTTCAACAGGCTCATATCCAGGTAATGCTGTGAGTGCTCCGGAGCGCGTTTCCCTGTTCGTAAGAATAGGGGGCGCGAGAACCATGCCAAGGCCAGCGACACACGCGTGAAGCGCTGCATCGTCGGTGTCGAATGAGTGACTGAATGAGAGTTGCGTCAGCGGGACGTCGGAACTCTCGCACCAAAGCTTCCAATCCCAATTGCCTGCTGCACTTTGAATCGCGGGGACGTCTGAAACGGGGATTCGACGCGAGCTGTCATCTGCTAACAACAATCCCGGAGAAACAACGGGGCGGCTTAAATCCCGAGCAAGAACCTTCCATTCTTCCGAGGCTTCGCCTGCGCGGAAATATCGAATGCTCACATCCACCAGCGGGTCAACAATGGAGCCTGTAGCTGAACCGGTTTCCACCCGAACGCGAACCCCAGGGCAAATGTCGCGGAAATGATCCAGTGACGGGATAAGCCATCGCAACGCAAGAGAGGTGGACGCCTGCACGTTAATTTCAGTTTCGTCTCGATATAGCGCTTCGGCGGAGCGCTCGATAAGCGCGATCGCCGGCCCGATCTCCTGGTAGAACCGCTGGCCGGCACCTGAAAGGGACACAGAGTTGCTTCCTCTGCGGAAGAAGCTCACCCCAAGCTCATCTTCAAGTTTCTTGAGCTGGTGGCTCACAGCGCCGGCGGTCACACCGAGTTCTGCACCGGCTGCCGTCAAGCTCCCGGTGCGCGCCACGATCGCGAATACCCGGATGGCGTTGAGAGAAACCCGATGTTGTTGCTGCATGAATTTTCCTCAATCACCCTGCAAATTTCTCGTTTGAGCTTCCCGTAGAGTTTCTGCACAAGGGATATCAAATGCCCTGCAGGAAACAAGATGCACTCACGGAAAATATACACCAACACCAAAGCCATCGCATGGGTCACTATCGGGACAGCATTATTTTCTTTGATTTTCGCATCCGGAAAATTCGCTGACGGAAGCGCAAGTCCATTGCAAATACTGTTTCTCCGATACATCGGCGGCCTGGCAACGCTGCTACTGGTCGTGTTGGTGCGACGGGAAAGACTGTCGGCTTATCGAAGCCCTAAACCGCTTTCCCATTTCATAAGGGCCGTCTTCGGTGCCTCGGGCGGGGGAGCGCTGATCTACGCATCGGCAAACATGCCAATCGTGGATGCCACAGCCCTTGGTTTGCTCTATGTCGTGTTCGTTATTCCTCTCGGCGTTCTGGTGCTGAAGGAACAGCTCTCCAGTCAGCATTTCGGCGCTATTGCGATCTGCTGTGCCGGAGCCGCGATCGTCATGGCATCGCGCGGCGCGTTCACCGAGTTTCACATGGCTTATGTCTTCCCGGCCGGAATCGCGGTTCTTGGCGCAGCGCTGCTGGCCGTAGAAGGACTGATGATTAAGATGCTCTCACACTCCGATCGCACGATGACGGTACTGCTCTATGTCAACGCGTTCGGCATCCTACTGATGGCCGGCCCCGCCGCCATGCAATGGGTGCCGCTCTCTTTCGAAAGTGCGATATCGTTCATCCTGCTCGGGCCGATCGCAGTGACGGCGCAATATTGCATTGTCCAGGGCTATCGCCTCGCCTCGCTCTCGATCGTCGGCCCGGTCGATTATACCTGGCTGATCTTCGCCGGCCTGATCGGCTTTATGTTTTTTGGCGAAAAACCCACTTTGGGGGTCGCAGCAGGTTCAGCGATTATCGCAATAGGGGGCATCATGCTCGCCATCATCAAGCCACCGGCCGGTGAGCACGAAAGCACATCGTCGGCGTGACGCGTAACCAGAAATCGACTGGCCCTGCATCGGGAAGCAGGCCTTTGTCCCGCGATAGTTTCCCGGAAACAGGAACAGAGTCATGCGTCTGACCTATCTGGTGTTCGCCCTGCTCGGCCTCTTCTGGGGCTCGAACTTCATCTACATGAAATGGGCGGCTGAGCTAATTACTCCGGCACAGATCACGCTGCTACGGGTGTTCTTCGGCTTTTTGCCGCTGGCCCTTGCCGCGTGGCGAAAGGGAGTAATCCATAGGGATCAGGTGCGACACCTGCCGCATTTCTTCGTTATGGCTGTGCTGGCAACGGCCTTTTACTATTTCGCGATCGCGGAAGGCACGGCGCTGCTTCCCTCGGGCATTGCCGGCGTTCTCGGGGGCTCGATCTCCCTGTTCACAACAATTGCCACCCTGCTGTTCCTTCGCACGGAAAGGCCGAACGGATTGATGTTGATCGGCGTTCTTGTCGGCTTCGCAGGCATCGTGCTGATCGCCAGACCATGGGAAGGATCAGATAGCACCATCGACATAACAGGGGTGTTCTGGATGCTGGCTGCCACTACGATCCTTGGTGTTTCCTACGTTTACGTCCGCCGCTTCCTATCACCACACAACTTGCCGCCCCTTGCGCTCGCCACATGGCAGACGGGCCTCGCTCTGCTGGTGCTTCTGCTTGTCGTCGATCGAACGGGGACGGGAAACATTTTGCAAAATTGGCATACAGCGGCTGGTGTTGCCGTTGGTCTTGGCGTCCTTGGAACCGGCATGGCGTTCCTAATCTACTATTATCTGCTGCAAGAGCTGGGCGCCGTCGCGGCCTCGGGCGCTACCTACATCACGCCCAACGTCGCCCTACTGATCGGTTGGGCCACTGGCGAGCATGTCGGTATGCCGGAAATCGTCGCCATTATTCTCGTTCTTACCAGTATCGCCATGCTGCAGATCGGTCGGCAGAAAGCCGTCAACCAGATTGAACGGGCCGCAAGCATCTGAAAGGCAGGAGCTGATTGTGAACACAGGCACTGGAATAAAAATCGCGGTGGTCGGGCGGGGCCTGATCGGGTCGGCTGCTGCCCGCCATCTGTCCAAGATGGGTCATGCTGTGGCTCTGATTGGGCCTGATGAACCGGAAGACTTCTCGCGTCACACCGGCGTTTTTGGCAGCCATTATGACGAGGGCCGTATTACCCGAAGGTTTGATCCAGAACCGTTCTGGGTCCAGATGAATGGTGCTGCGATTTCCCGCTACGACGAGATTTCGGCAGAAAGTGGTGTCGAGTTCTATAGGGAAGCTGGCGTGCTGCATGTCGGAGACGCCGAAAACCCAAACGTGGCACTTGTGGCGAAAGTCACCGCCGAGAATGGCATTCTCTGCGAGGCTTACAGGGATGCGGAGCTTGCTGAGCGATTTCCGTTTCTGAAATCAACGGCAGCGATGCAGGGATATTTCGAGCCCCATGATGCCGGGTATATCAGCCCGCGTCGCTTGGTTCGGGCACAAACGATTGCAGCACAGCGCGCCGGCGCTCGCATCATCGCCGAACCTGCAATAGGGATTTCCGAAAGCCACTTCGGTGTAACGGTTCGAACGAATTCAACCAGTATCGATGTCGATCATGTGCTCGTTGCAGCAGGGGGGCACACGCAATCCCTTCTAGGACAGTCATTGGGAATTAAGGTCTACGGCCGAACGGCAGCACTGTTTCGTCTCAGTATCACTGAGGCGCAGCGTCTGGCCGAGATGCCCTCGATGCGTTGTATCGGTCCAAAGGGCAACAATCCCTATATTCTACCGCCAATTTCCTATCCCGACGGCCAGTCTTGGTTAAAGCTGGGCGGCGATCCTGTCGATATCCCGCTCGAAAGTGAGGCCGATATCAAGAACTGGTTCCGGTCAGGAGGATCGGATCAAGTTGCTGATCTGCTTGAAACCCAGATCCTTGACCGTATTCATGACCTGGAATTTGAAGAGCGCCGCATGGTGCCCTGCATGACTACCTTTGGTAATACCGGCCTACCCTGCATCGGCCCGGTTTCAGAAAGGGTAACGGTTGCATTCTGCTGCTACGGCAAGAGTGCGAAATGTTCGGATGAATTGGGACGCCTAGGTGCTATGGCGCTGTTGGGCGAGGTCACGGCAGAACTCACGCCGTGATAGGAATTTGTCGAGGAAATCCTAATATTCGCGGCAAAACCACCGACCTTGATTTTTCAGGGAAAAATCTGGCGCAAAAGTCACTCGCAAAAGGCAAACTTTCGCGACCGATTTTTGCGACGATTTCGGAGCCTCATGGATGCGGATCAGGAAACCCGTGCCTATCCGTCAGAGCGGCGAGAATTTTGTCCTTCTCTGAGATAAAACCTCGGCCTTGATATGTGCCCGTTTGATGGGGTGACGTTGCCCCATCCGCCAGCACCAACAACGGGAGAAACTGGTTTTCCTCCCCCACAAACCCAATGACCGGAAGCCTCGGCCGGGGCCACTCAATCCGTTCTACGTCGAGCCGCTTCGCCAGCTCCGGAAATGACGCTAGCACCCCCTCCATGAGGGCGCAGTGCCAACAATAGAACCGCTGGCCCGGATAGGCCGGGTCTTCAAAATCTGGACGCAATAAAAAGAGCTTGTCGCGGGTCATATTCATCCCTGATCTGCCGATTGATATGGATATCTGAAACCTGCATAACAGTCAGAATTTCCGCTGCAACTCCAGTTACCAGGGGCAGTTACTGAGAATCCTACTATGCCCGTTATGGGTAATCCTCCATGAGGCGAGAAATCGTGCTTCGGCCCAACTCGTTCATGATAGGGTTCGTGTCTTTATAATACCAAACCAAACCCATCGCTTGCACGAATGCCCATGCCGCGCCGCGCTGCCATTCGAGGTCATCTATTAGCAGAGCTTCGCGGAAGATCGCGCGCATATCCCGGTCAAGCAGATGCCATCCGGCGACAAGATCAAGCGATTGATCAGCAGGAGCGAAATCGCCAGTGTCAAGGACGCCAACTAAGCGCTTGCCATGAACCAAGAGATTTACCGGTATGAGGTCCTTGTGGCTCATCGCTTCACGGTTGAGAGATGGTAATTCGCGAAGGCTTCCCCACATGCGGCGCAGGTGCCCAACATCAAGAAGGTGTTCACTTTTAGAAAAGCACACCTCCATCCACGCATCGTGATCGTTTAAATTCCCGCCCCGGCCCCTGCCGTCAAATTTCCGGGCCTTCAAATCCACTGTACGAAGCGTTGAGATCAGTCGGACAAGGTCCAGCGCAAAAACAGATGAGCCGCAGAGGCCAATCGGCGTAGCAACTTGTCCCTCTATCCAAGTCTGTACAAGCCAAGGCAGCGGATAGTCAGAGCTTTGCCTCCCGATACCGACTGGCTTTGGGCTGGGAAAGGGACAATATTCGTTAAATTCCGCGCTGGCTTTGGCTTCCGCTTCCAGCCAATGGGTACATTCGGCGGTGTCCATCATCCGCAAAGGAAAGCGAGCAGCGTGCGTGGCACCAATTCTAAAGATCGCATTGACCGTGCCAGCGGTGTCCAATTCAATGATTTCCTGGCCTCGAAACTGCGGAAACTGGTCAGCTATCAAGGCACACACGTGGGCCACTTCGATGTCTATTTGATCGCTGTGCATCCGCTCCTCCTCAAAAATTTTCCCTATCACACCCTTTACGGGGTCTGTTCAGCGACAAGCGAAAAAGTGAGTTCTTCTAAGTTTGGGCCAGTAGCCCTAAGCCTGATCGATCGCGACTTCAGTGATGAACGATATCATAATCCATATGTGCAAAAGATCGGCCAAGGGATCGGCCAAAATCAATAGTAAATCGACAAAAATCTCATATAAATAAAGACTATAGAAAAATTAGATATCGGCCAAAATGGCTGTCGAAGACGCCCCACCCGTATCGATCCGGCACGTATCGAGTATCCCTATGGCGAGTTGCTGGACCTTTCGCTTGAGATTGCCACTAGGGCGATCGACTTGGCCGGGCTCTCGATCCTAAAACGGCAGCCCAACTGGCCCGCACCGTCATCAGGATCATGAACACCTATTGCAGCAACCTGATCGAGCCCGGAAACGTCTTGCGTGCGCAACTCATTCCAACGGTTTTGACAAAATAGCACCCAATGAACACCTGGGGCAAATCCTGATAAAACTCAATAAACCATGTTCAAATCAGCCTCGAAGGCATTTCCCCCAAAGTCCTGCGGCTTCACATCCTGCCCAGAATGCATGACCCGTAGCACCACCACGCGGTCAGGATAAGAACGAAAATAGATGCAACGGTCGCGGTAGGGAAAGCCCCGCAGGCCCTCGAGGATGTCATCACGGGGTGCCCCGTGAAACCGACCTCGGCAATCCATGCAATCTTGGCGGTGAGGTCCGACAAAAACTCCCTGGCATAGTGCGGACTGCTCTTGGCAATGTAGCGCCGAATTCCCCGTAGATCTTCGATTGCGAGGGGAGCGATGATCAAGCGTTTCGGGTTAATGGCCTTAGCTTTCGTTCATCACATCATTAAGGATGGCAGCACTGGATGCGTATTCTTTGCCATGACCCGCAGCAATCTGTGCATCGGCGGCGCTGATGTCCTGGCGTAGAGAACGCATGTTTATTTCGTAATCGGCCAGCATCCGGATTCCGGCCCGAACAACTTCGGTTTCCGTGCCAAAGCGACCACTTTTCACAAGGTCGGACAGGATGCCGTCATAGGTATCACCAAGAGAGAATGTTTTTGCACGTGCCATGGATCCAACTCCTTCTGCATCCAGTATATGTAAAAAACCAATATTTTTACAATAGTTTTATGGCATGGTGACGGAACCCCCTTAATTATCTGGGTCCCGTATAGTCCTTCCTTTAAATTGGAAGCCCTCCTTATAATCCCCCACAACAACAAAGCGATAGAAGCCACATCACTCCTTGTTGTGATCCTTGATCCCTGACAGATCGATTGCAATGCCAGCCTTGTTTGGATCCGCATCCGCAAAACCTTGCGCCTTTGGTTGATCGGCCGTGGATTGTGGTTGCGGCTCCTCCGAGGGCGATCCGTCTTCTGGGGTTTCACTTTGTGATGGCACGGCCAGTTTCACGGATCTGCCCGGATCGGGCTCCGGCGCGGTGAATACATTCTTTCCATCAAAATACCCGGTTCCCCAGGCATAGATCGCATCGTCAAAAGCTTCCTTGGCGGGTGCCTTGTACCAAGCGGTGGTGATCCGGTAGACCTTGGCAAACAATTTTGTTCCCATGCTGATGTTCTTGCAGGCGTCGAACAGATCGGCGGACAGTTCAGATGGATCCGTCAGTCCCAGACCGGCTGGATATTGGGTGACGCCAACTCGCACCACCGCAGTACCGAGATAGTTGCGCGCCAGTTCCAGTGCCTCATCTTTCGTTTTCGGCTTGGGCAGAAGGAAGGTTTTGCTATTTGATTTCACGGTAACGGTGAGCGGATCGGTGCTTCCCACTTCGCGGATAAACTCCTGGACAATCTCAATCTTCAGGGATGGATCGGCACACTGGTGAATAAGAGCTGCATCAAACATCGTGGTTCACTCATTGAAGGCGATAACAAGCGGGATATTGAACAGTCGTGACCAGGCAAGGGCACTGGCCTTCTGGATGGCAACAATATTGCTGCCCCCTGTCCACCAGCCGTTGCCGACAGCGAGGATGGTGTCGGGCCGATAGAGCATCGACTGCAAAACAGGCCAGAGGATCAACTGCTCATAACAAATCAAAGGGGCTGCTCGATAACCAGCACCCTCAATCACGGGATTGTCGAATAGGGTGGCGTGAGCACCTTCACTCTCGCCAAACAAACGGTTCCAGGGCTGCCACATGGACACCGGAACTGGCATCCGCTGACGATAGAGGATTTTGGAGCCGTTGGCGGAGACCTCGATCAACACGCTGTCATAGCCGGTTGCATCCAGTTTGATCGCACCCCCGATTACGGTGACATCAAGATGCTCAAGACTTTGCTGCCAAAGCCGCTCGGTGGTCGGCGTCCAGATGCCAAAGGCGCTCTCTGGCAAGACGATGTGTTTTGCACCACTGGCAGCGGCTTTGCGCACAACCTCAATTGTCTGCAGGTGCTGCTGATAATCGGCGTATTGCCCTGCCCGATCAAACCGGAATGTGGTGTTGATACCCCTCCATTTTGAGGGTAAAGTTGATGCGGTCCAGGTTGCAGCGTTCAAGGTGGCGAATGCTGCAATTACCAAAACCGCGATCTTCCATGTTGGCTGCGTCATCGCACCCAGGAGGATCGCGGTTATTGCCAGACCCAACCATCCCCATGCAGGAAACAAGATACCAGCTGCGGTGATCGGGCTTGCCCATCCAACAATACCAAAGGGCGGTACAGCCATGAGAATGACGGCCACGAGATAGCGGACCGATCGTTGCCATCCGGGCTTGGCTGTCCACAAGGCGGCATGAACCGCCACAAATACAGAGGATGCCGCCAGCCACAGGGCAATGCCAATGGAAAACTGCGGACCAAAAAACAGCGAGACGCCTTGTGGCAACCCGCGAGAGGCTCCCAGAAAGTGGCCCCCTGCCACAAGAGCTCCCATCACCCGCGATGGCGCAAACGCCCAGAAGCCGGGAAACAGCATGCCAACTGGCAAGAGTTGCGGGATCCCGCACCATCCAAGCGTGCCGGTCAAAATACCACCGGCGATGCAAAAGACGCTTCGCAAGATCGTAGAATGATCCGTTTTAGAGTGCGAAGGTGAAGACCGGCTTTGCCAGTCCCAAAATGCCTTTGGCCGCAACCGGCCCAAAATATCGAGAATCATAGGACGCCACAAAATCTGAATGGAGAAACACATGATCGGGTGGCACAATGCCACCGGTATAAGCACGCATAGTTCGGTTGTCGCCATCACGGGCCAAAATGGTGGAATGGGCAAGCGGCACGCCATCAACCAACACTTCAGCCTCGTGAACGGTGATGCTTTGACCCGGCATGGCGACAATGGTCTTGATCAGTGGTGCAAGTCCACTTGGACACAGCCCGCTCGGGAGATACCCGCGTTGCAGCGCCTCCACAAAACGATCTGCATGATCAGATAGGCAGATGAACACCGTGTCACCGGTCTCGACCTGCCGATCAAGGGGGGCGATCTGCCAAAGACCCAGCGGAAAGCTCGGTGTTGTGTTGATCCGGTAGCCTCCCAGGGAAAGGACAGATGCGAGGGTGCCGATACAAAGACCACTGGTGAGGAGAATGGAAACGGCAATGCGCTGCTGTCTCACTCGTCTGTTCATCGCAACACCGCTTCGTGGCTAAACGATACCAGGATGGGAATGGAGTGAGGCGTGACACGCCTTTGCGTAATCCAGCATCTGATCGCGAGCCCCATGCTGCTTGTCCGCTGTCGCCACATTCATGCTCCGTAACATGCAAGACCTCCTTATCGCGTCATACTTTGATCTTTGCTCTGGCCTTTATTCTGTTCCTTGTTCTGCGCCTGCTGTTGCGCCATCACCTGTTGCTGCTCTTGCCGGTGCTTATGGGCCGCAACTCTCTGAATGGCATTCAATTTGGGCCAGATTTTTGCAAGATTTACACGCTCACCCTCAGATACTTTTGAGCTCACGGCATTGAACGTGGCGGCATCCGGTGTTTTTGACCCAGTGAAGGCCCGCTCACCAAACCGTTTATTGAGGGCAACTGCGACCTCAGCTAGTTCCTGCTCCACCATTTTGTCATTCAGCGCAAAAGCCAGACCGGCATTCACATCATTGCGGTCAATCGCATCACGAATGCGCTCCAATGTCGCCTCAGCCCTGGGTGACAAGGCAGGAATATCAATGAGCAGCAGATTGCGCTCACGCTCAATCTCCATTGTGAGCCGCTGGCTGGCATCATTGCGAAGACGCACATAGTCGATCAGCTCTTTGCCAAACGGCTGGATGTTGGCGAGCGCTGTGTGGCGCTCCTGCTTTGCAGCCTTGCCTGCCAACAATCCGACTTTGCCGCGCAACGATCCGAACTGCTCTGGATTTTGGCCAATCTGCTTTGCCAATTGATCGGCAGCACTCCGGTTGGCTTGATGATCTCCCGTCACCAGTTGATCAAGCTTCATCGCCCGCATTGCCTGATCCGGGTTTTGATAGATCAGCGCAACACGCTCACGCAATTCCGTCCAATGCAACACAAGCACCTTGTCCGATTGCAGCTTGTCTTCAACCGCCTGCTGAACGGTTTTGGCAAAGGTCTCAATGCCCTTGAACCAAGGCTGTTGTGGCAACGTGGTATTGGTTACTGCTGACACAGAAGGATCTATCGATGTTCCAACGCTCATACGCATAAAACCAAGCCGCTCTCCCACAGTTGCCAGTTTCGAGCCCAACCTTTGCAGTCTTGCCTTTTGCTCAACCAACCAACGGTACTGATTGTCAATCAGCGCCTTTGCCACCCGCAAGCCATAGAGGCCACGATGATGGGCGTAATGGACTGCCTGCCGGTAAAGTTCAGAGCCAGCATGATCCATCCCCGCATAATTATGGCCGCCATGATCAAGGCCCGCATAATCGAGGGTCGTCTCTTTGGCACCTTTTTTGGACAGATTTTCGATCAAGCCGCCATTCTTCTCAAACGACAGGCCACCATAATAGAATTTGACATCCTCGCGGTGGCGCGTCATCGCCACATAGGTCAAATGCCGATCCAGCGACAAGCTGCCCAAAACCTTGACCTGATCCACGGTCGCCCCTTGCGATTTATGAACCGTGGTTGCATAGCCATGATCGATATTGCGATAGTGTCTTTGCACAACACTGACCCGCTTTTGCTGATCAGAGCCGGGATCGCCAATCTCGACCACAACCTTGCCCTTGTCTGCCTCCACCACACGGCCCATCATACCGTTCTTGACGCCAAGATCACGGTCGTTGTTCAAGAAGACGATTTGATCACCTTTGGCAAATGAGCGCTCGCCGTCTTCGCTGCGGAAGGCATGACCGGGTTCAATCACACCGCGCTGCACCAGTGTATCGCGTGCCATTCGGTTAAGACGGCGCACGTCATCGCGCAAATGTGCCAGCATCACTGTTGATTTTGACGGATCATAATCACGCGACCAATCGGCAATCATCCGCTCTATCGCTTCATCCTTGTAGCGGGTGCGCACAAGATGACCGTTTGCCTGATAAGCGTTCATCGCCTTTGCCACATCACCACGGGCAAGGTCCATCGACGCATCGCGCATCCATTGTGTGTGCTGGCGATAAATCGTGCCCAGTTCTGCATAACCGACACGATCGGCAATCGATCGAAACGCTGCTCCAGCCTCTATTGGCTGTAGCTGATCAGCATCCCCGACCAGAACAAGTTTTGCCCCAGCGCGCGACACCAGTTCGATAAAATCGGCCATCTGCCGGGATGCCACCATCCCGGCTTCATCCATGATAAACACCGTCTTGTCATCGATCACATCCTTGCCGCGGCTCAATGCCAATTGCCATGATGCCAGCGTACGCGAGGCAATGCCTGCTTCCTTTTCCAGACCTTCCGCCGCCTTGCCGGCAAGCGCTCCGCCAACCACGCGGTAGCCACACGCCTCCCACACCTCACGCGCCGCGTTCATCATCGTGGTCTTGCCAGCACCGGCACGCCCCACGACAACGGCCAGTCGCTCCTGATTGGTCATGCGCTCAATGGCCACCCGCTGTTCATCCGACAAACGATCATGGGCTGCCAGGATGCGATTGCGGATGTTTGCATCAACGCCATGTCTTCTATCCGAGACCAGATGATCCGCGCGACGCGCCATTTCTGCTTCAATGCGGATCAAGGCCCGGGTGGAGAATTTGGCAGGCAGCAGCGTTCCCGTTTCCGGATCCAGCCCTTCCGCTTGCAGCTTGACCAGATCAGGATGGCCGACAATTTTCGCCATCAGATTTTGAAACAGCGTCAGATCATCAACATAGCGATGCAGATATTTGGCAATGTCACGCGCATCAAACACGCTCTTCTCTTTGGCAATGGCTGCAAGCACAATCTCTGGACGGCGCAGGATCCGTGCAGCATTTGTTCGGCGCACATCTTCAAAATTCTGAAGGCGCTCAAGATCAACAGCCTGTCCTTTGGCATCGGCAGAACGTTTGATGTTGGCAGCATTGACGCCGATCTTTGTGGTCGGTTCAAGCGCAATGCCTTGCGCCTCATAGGAGCGATGATCAATCCGCACATCCACACCGGCGCGCTGCAAATGGGCATTGGCAACATCAGCCCAAAGGGCACGCCAGGCTTTGACCATCTCCTTGTCGCCAGCCCATTGCCGATACTGGATCTTGCCACCGCGACGAACAGGTTTTCCTTGCGCATCCAGCAGTGTTTCCCAGCGAGAGCCAAAGCCCTGTTCCGCCAATGGGCTCATGGTCACCATCACATGGATATGCGGATTGTCAGGCTTATTGTGCAACACCCAATCGGCCACCATGCCTTTTGAGGTAAAAGCCTCTCGGACATAATCCCGTGCCAAGGCAATGTTGCTGTCTTTGGAAAGCTCAGTGGGCAGTGCGATCACAAATTCACGGGCGAGCTGGGCATTGCTGCGTTTCTCATGTGTCTCCACCGCATTCCACAGCGCCTCACTGGCACCGGCAACGGTATTGCCATCGACCACACGCTTCAGCCATTGCGGCACCTGATCGGGCAAAGCGATCTCTTCATGGGCAAGATCACCCGACTTTTCGGTATAATCAAACTGGCGAAGTTCAACATCATTGGACAGCGCCATTTTGCAGCGATGCCGATAGGCAGCGGCCGCCACTGCAGAGCGCTGATCGCCTCTGGAAATGACCTGGGCATGAACATGGTAGATCGCCATCAACACACGAGGTTTATTGAACACAAACAGCGGGTGCGCCGCGAAAGCGGCAACATCGTTGATGTCATCTGGGATGCGATCAGCCGACGCGCGATTGTAGCAATGCAGGATTGTGCTGACAATCCTATAAGTGCGCATTCGAACTTCAGGCCAAAAGCCTGCTTTCTCATGAGCAATCGCCTGATCGGCGATTGGGCGCATTTTGCAAGGTTTTTAGCACAGAAAATGGGGTAAAAGCCGCAGTCGCCGTTATCTCTGTCATCGTCGTCATCGTCGGTGAGACGATTCACAGTTGGGCATGATTTCGTTGGCGGGGGTGACGCTCGTCACGGGCCTCATCACTGACCTCATCCCAGGCCTCATCTCAAGCCTCGTCAATGGCATCCTCACGACACGTCGTCCGTGGGTCTTATCAAACATCCTCAATAGGGTCTGGACACGCGATTCTTAGGTTGTTAAATTTCCTGCCGCAATCACATCTATCGCAACGAGAGAGGATAACCGTGGCTCCACGTATCTCCAAACCCGTCACCGAAGCTGTTGACGACATCAATGCCCAGATCGCAAAGCTTCAGGAGAAGAAAAGGGCGATCATCAAAAAACAGGCCGAACGGGTCGCAAAAATCGTTCAAGACAGTGGCCTGGCTGAACTCGATATCACCGATGACGATTTGCTGAGGGCGCTGTCCGATGTGGCCAGCCGGTTTCAAAACAATGCCACGCCATCGGCTGGTGCTTCAGCAGCGAAGATTGAACGCACGCATCCTTCAGCTTGAAGCGCGCATAAAGCGTTCCCGCAGCATGGATCGAAAGAAAGACACCCGTTCCAAAATCCAGCTGGGCGGTCTCGTCGTCAAGGCGGGACTGCGCAATCTGGATAAGGCCGTCATTTTGGGCATTCTCATCGATGCCGCGCAGCGCCTTGATGACAGGAATGCATTTGAGCGCTGGCGCGCGATCGGAAAGGCGGCCTTCAAGCAGGATACTGCGTTCATACAAGACGCCCAATTCAACAATGATACCAATCACCATGACACCAAAGCAGATCATTCTGTTTCTGATCCCGGTCCTCGTGATGATTCTGGCCCTCTGGGGTCTGACGGGGATTGAAACACAGCTTGCCGCTTTTGGCACAAGTCAGAAGGCAATCATGCTGCTCGGGCGCATTGGGCTGGCTTTGCCCTATCTGGCCGCAGCAATGCTGGGCCTGATTGTGCTGTTTGCGCTGCGTGGCATTGTGCTCATCACCTGGGCTGGCTATGGCACATTGGCCGGTGGCATCATCTGCTTATGCATGGCCGCTTTGAGAGAATACATTCGGCTGCAATCCTTCTCGGCCCAGGTCGCACCCGGCACGCTGTTGCATTATCTGGATCTCTCCTCACTGGCGGGTGCAACAGCCGCCATCTGCGTTGGTCTCTTTGGTCTTAAAGTTGGCTTGAGAGGCAATCACGCCTTTGGCTCCACCGGTCCCAAACGTCTCTCCGGTCGCCGTGCCATTCATGGTGATAGCGATTGGATGACGATGACTGCCATTGCACACCGTTTGCCGGACAAAGGCGGCGTTGTTCTCGGCGAGCGCTACCGCGTTGATCATGACACGGTCGCAAGCATGCCGTTTGATCCGCAGCGCAAAGACACATGGGGCAAAGGGGGCAAAGCGCCGCTTATCACCTTTGACCAAAGCTTTGGCTCCACCCATGGTCTGGTCTTTGCCGGCTCCGGTGGTTTTAAGACCACATCGGTCGTCATTCCAACCTGTCTTGATTATGCCGGCTCGATGGTGGTTCTGGATCCTTCCACCGAAATCGCACCAATGGTGACAGCAGCCCGCAAGCGCATGGGACAAAAGGTGCGCTGCCTTGATCCCAAAATTCCAGACATCGGCTTTAACGTTCTGGACTGGATCGGCCAGCATGGGGCCTCCAAAGAAGAAGACATCGCCACTGTCGCCGCATGGCTGATGTCAGAAAAGCCGCGCATCACCTCTGGTGGCGATGATTTCTTCCGAACATCAGCAGAACAGCTGATTACCGGTGTGATCGCCCATGTGGTTTTGTCGGATCCCGAGGATCAAAACAAAGACAGAACCTTGCGCGAAGTGCGGCGCACCCTGACGAAGCCCGAAGAAAGCCTGAAAGAGTTTTTGACAGAAATCTATAATCACACGCCCAACAGTTTTGTGCGCGAAGTGGTTGGCCCTTTTATCAACATGACACCGCAGACATTCTCCGGTGTCTATGCCACAGCCGCCAAGGAAACCCATTGGCTATCCTATGAGAACTATGCGGCCCTTGTCTCCGGCCATGCTTTTAACACCGATCTGCTCGCCTCCAGCCCGACAACGATTTTCCTCAACATTGATCTTTCCATCCTTGAGAACCATCCCGGCATGGCGCGTGTGATCATCGGTGCCTTTCTCAAATCCATCTACAATCGTAATAGTGACATCCAGGGTCGGGTGTTGTTCCTGCTCGATGAAGCCGCCCGTCTGGGCTATATGCGCATTATCGAGACCGCACGTGATGCCGGTCGCAAATATGGCATTTCCCTTGTCATGCTGTTTCAGTCGCTTGGGCAGATGCGCGAAGCGTTTGGCGGCAAGGATGCCACCAGCAAATGGTTTGAATCCGCCTCATGGGTTTCCTTTGCCGCCATCAATGATCCGGAAACGGCCAGATACATCTCGGATCGCTGTGGTATGAGCACGGTGGAAGTCGATCAGGTCAGCCGTGCATCCCGCACGAACGGCGCAACCCGCACCCGCTCACGCCAGCTCTCCCAGCGTCCCCTCATCCAGCCCCATGAGATCTTGCAGATGCGCAGTGATGAGCAGATCATCTTCACCAGCGGCAATCCGCCGATCCGCTGTGGACGGGCGCTGTATTTTCGGAGGGAGGATATGATCGCAAGGGTCGATGTCTCGCGCTTTGCTGCAAGACAGACGCCGAAAACTGCAAAATAGCAATCTGACACCTCGCATGTGCCGCCCGCGTTTCCCACAGGGCTCCGGCAAACCTACAGCGCAACATCGAAAGCGCGGTTGCCTCCGCCCTGCTCCGTTCGCTCAATCCTCACTGCGGCCTCTGCCCATCGATAAAGATGGGCGCGGCTGGAAAACGCTCCCTCTCAAAGCAACGGGTGGGAGGGGAGTATTGAGGGGTGGGGCCGAGAGGGGGCATCCCTCATACCGGACCGTGGCCGCTCGATGCGGTCATGGGGCGGAAGGGGCAACGGACGGATCCTGGTAGGCGGCTTTAGGCTTGCTTGTCAGCTGAAAACCAATCGAGTTGAGAACAGCCAATGTTGTTTCTAGCGTTGGGTTGCCCGTGTCGCTGAGGGAGCGATAAAGCTGCTCACGCGCCAAACCCGTCGCCTTGGCGATTTTTGTCATCCCTTTTGCCCGAGCAACTGCGCCAAGAGCATTGGCGATGTGATGGGCGTCGCCTGTCTCAAAGGCGTCAGTCAGAAACGCTTCAATAGCCTCGTCAGATTGAAGCAATTCAGCCAGATCGAAATCGAGAAATTGTTCAGTCATGTGCTTCACCTCCGGTTTGACGGCAGGGGTTTGTGCCACAGCCGGGGAGCCAATCTCCCCGATTGCGCCGGCTGGCTCGACGTTGCTGCTTTTGCCGTCAAAACCGATACAATAAAACAGACTGAACCCTCTAAACCGGTTCCTCAAAAAAGCGCAAGCTGGGTTGCTTTCGTTGTGTCGGTCTGGGGTTGGGTCTGGGTTTGGGTTTGTGTCGGACTATGCAAGGCCTGCCATCTTTTCCCCTCGCGTTGATCGCGGGCATCAGTAAAATCGACAGTGACAACTTCACACAGAACAGACGTGTCTTTCCAGGCGTCCCGATAATAGGCCGTATCAATACCGCAACCAATATCGAGATAAAGGCCCGTTGCCTGTTCAAACTCAATGCCACGGCCCGTTTCTAAACGCCGAAATTGCTGGCTACCGGAATAGCGGAAGGGTGCACTTTGCTGTGGCACGATAAACACGCCACGATCAGCAATCTCGGATGCAATATCTATTACATGAAACTCAAATTCTCGGCCACGGTAACGCGGGCCAGTCCCTTGACGCTTCACAGTTCCAAACGGTGGGTTTGAGATCGCAACATCAAACATCGCACCATCCAGTTCATCACGCCACCAGTTGCGCCAATCAAACACGTCGGCACAAATCCAGCGGGCTTCTGGCAAGAGTTTTTTGCCAACCTCAACATAACGGGGATTGGCCTCAATACAGGTAATTTCTGGGGTCTCGTTGCCCCATTGGCCACGGTAGTGCGGGAAATAGGACAAGATGCCAATGCCGGCGCAAAGATCGATCATGCGGCCGTTGCTGCACTGGGCATCAATCCCAAAATCAGCGGCAAGGTCATAGGGTGTGAAAAACGCACCCATTGCACCGTTGATATGCTCTGCTCCTTCATGCCAGTTCTCAAAGACAAACTGCTTTTCGTCATCGCTCAATCTGTCCTTGGTAAGAATTGCCTCTGCTTCTGCATGAGCCTTGCGCTGTGCTTTGGTGAGTTTTGCCATTGTCGTCTCTCCGATTGTCCTTGTTTCGCGGAGCGGTCTTGGCTTTGTCCCGAAGGACAAGAGCCTGCGCTCTTGCCTTCGAGTTCGCGCGGAGCAGCGTGGGGGCGGGGGACAAGGGTAAAATCGGGAGGGGAATCGCCCACGACGACGATCAGGCGCGGCCTCGCGCCGGATCAAAGGCGCGCACGGGCCTCAAGCCCTTGCGTCCTGCACAAGAGAGCAAAGCGAGCGCGGAAGGATGGGGAGACCCGATTTTACCCTTGTGGGGGTGGGGGAGCAGCGTTTCCCCTCCCCCGTCTGATCAAGCAATGTCCGCAGAGCGGTCCTGATCGATGTCAGGGCATAGGTGCAAAGCAGCACCAAAATTCCTGCAATGATCCGAAACAACCGAGAGGGATGTCCGTTGATTGGCAATTGCGCCTGCGATACGTTGGCCTCGCGCGTGGACATGCCGCGAAATGGAAAAAAGGAACTGAAATGGCGACCGGTACTGTGAAGTTTTTCAATGAAGACAAGGGCTTTGGTTTCATCACACCTGAAAATGGCGGGACGGACGTCTTCGTTCACATCTCGGCTTTAGAACGTGGCAGTTCACTCCGCGACGGTGACAAGGTCAGCTTTGAGATTGGTCAGGATCGCAAGACCGGCAAGTCCAAGGCTGAGAATGTCAGCGTGATCTGACCACTGGTACATGTGCCAGTCTGCGTGAGAGTTCGGGCAGGCTGGCATGGGTCACAAGACCGGCCGACTCTATTGAAAACTCAAGATCTTCACCCTGAGCGGTCAAGAGCCTCGCAGAAATTCAACAGAACGTCTGAAAACCACTTCGACACTCACGTTGACGAAACGTCGACGGAATAGCGCTTGACCTGAGACCCTTATTTTCCTCCAAATTTTGGTAGAGTCCGTTACTCTGAGGAGACGGACAGCATGAAGCATTCACGGTTCACGGATGAGCAGATCATCGGAATATTAAAAGAGCAGGAGAGCGGCCTGAGAACGGCCGATGTCTGCCGCAAGCACGGAATATCCGAAGCGACGTTCTACAAAGACAAGGCCAAGTTTGGCGGCATGGAGGTTTCCGATGCTCGCAAGCTGAAAGCTCTGGAAGACGAGAACGCCAAGCTGAAAAAGCTGCTGGCCGAAACCATGTTGGATAATGCCATTTTGAAGGATGTTGCTTCAAAAAAATGGTGACGCCCGATGTGAAGCGGGACGCTGTGGCTCATGTCTGCAAACAGCATGGGGTGAGCCAGCGTCGGGCGTGCGAGGTTTTGTCCATTGATCGGTCGAGTGTGCGATACCGCAGCATTCGACCGGATGATGCCGATATCCGTGAGGCGATGAAGCTGGTGGCATCCGAACGTCGCCGTTTCGGGTATCGACGCATTCACGTCATGCTGGATCGACAAGGCATTGTCATGAACCTCAAGAAGCTCAGACGGCTCTATCGGGAAGAAAAGCTGACCGTGCGTAAACGTGGCGGGCGCAAGCGGGCTTTGGGAACACGGCGACCTTTGGCACTACCGTCGCGGCCCAACGAGCGCTGGAGCCTGGACTTCGTTAGCGACGCCTTCACGGATGGTCGTCGCTTTCGCGTTCTTGCCGTTGTTGACGACTTCACCCGCGAATGCCTGGCGCTGGTCGCCGACACGTCGCTTTCAGGTCGGCGGCTTGCGCGGGAACTCGATGCCGTCATCGCCCGACGAGGGAAGCCGCGAACGATTGTCTCCGACAATGGCACGGAGATGACGAGCATGGCCATTCTCGAATGGTGCCAAAGCACTCACGTCGAATGGCATTACATCGCCCCTGGCAAGCCGATGCAGAACGGATTCGTCGAAAGCTTCAACGGCAGCTTCCGCGACGAATGCCTCAACGAAACATTGTTCTCGTCACTGACACAGGCAAGGACGGAAATCACAGCATGGAAGGAGGACTACAATCGAAACAGACCACACTCTTCACTGGGCAACACCACACCCACTGAATTCGCAATGAAAATGGCTATGGAAAAACTGGCCGCATAAAGCCAGATTGAAAACCCAGACTCTCCTGAAAACTGGAGGGAAGATGGGGCTCAGGTCACGCTCGATGCTATTCGGGTGAACATGGACTACGTGATAAGTGGGGGGAGCATCTGTGACAAGGGCAAGCACCCATCCTCCGATAAGCCTATACGATGTGCAATCGGCCAAGCCGTGCTGCACCCTTCGGTCCAAAACTCAATGTGGGTAGACATGGCTGCGGTGTCAGAAACTAACATACCGGAGCTTGATGCAAACTGGGACGTCATCGATCAGCACATTGCATCTTGGTCCCTCACACCCGAACAGCTAATTTCAGCCATTGGTTAGGTCAGTAGTTAAGTCAGCTCAGAGAGCGCTTGAGGCTCATGGTCGGCAGCTTCGACCCGAAAGCTTATGGTCTCTACCGGAAAGCTAGCTTTGCTGAGTGCGACAGGAGGCCATTTTCTTACTTTTCTGGATCAGATGAACCCGGCGAATAGATTCTGATGGTCAAGAACCCGCCGAGGGATTCCTGAAAAGCCTTTCGGAAGCCCGGAGCGCAACTCCGCTTCAAAGTTGCATTTGCGCAACACCCCTATCCCTTATTTAAAACGAAAGAATGGGAAGGTGCAATTACTTGGTGCGGCAATTTAATTTTCTGTTAATATTTCTAATATTTGGAGAGATCAGCAAAATGCGTGTATTTGGCAGCCGCATTGCCGCGGTAATACTTAGCTGCGCGCCAATTTCTGGATGCTTCGGAGTGACCATTCCGGAAATGCAAAAGCCGCGACAAAGCTCAGATGACCAGCGCGACAAAGAGAATACCTTGGTCAATCTCATCAAATGTCAGCTGAAAGAAGGTGTGTCGTCCGTCTTAAAAGAATACGGCGAAGGAGGCCCTGGGAAAGGCTACGGCGCGGGTTGGATCAAGAGCTGGGCAGCGAAGGTCACGTTCACGCTTACTGCAAAGGAAACCAGCGGATTCAGCCCAAATTTCTCGTATAAAAATCCACCGGGGATTTTTAGCCTAGGAATCGGCGCATCAGCGGACGCAGACGCGACGAGAACCGAAGCCACAGCACTTACATGGTCTGTACCTGAAATTCTCTCGGATGCTGCGACCATCCCCTGCAAACACTTTGGCCCATTCAAGGTGACGAGTGATCTCCAGATTGCTGAGTGGCTGCTTCGAAAAGCCTTTCTCGCACGGGTACCCGGAAACATCGATCGTCAGAAGCTCGGTACACCGTTTAGCGCGTTCACCTATGAGGCAACTTTCGTCTCAACCTATAGCGGCGGCATCAACCCGGGCTGGAGCTTCAGCCGTCGCAGTATCAATGACAGCACGACACTGTTCAGCTTGTCGCGAAGCCGCACTGACAGTGTTAATATCACGATGGGTCCAGCAAGCAAGGACGACTTTGGCGGCTACCAGTTGGCACCAGACGCAGAAGATATCAGACGCGCAAGCCTGTTTGGACAAGCGGTGAGAGGACAGTAGAGACCGAGATGACAGCGACCGAGAAACCAAGGAATATCCAAGAAGCCATCGAGATGGGCCTGACCATTCATACGGAAAAGGCATTCGATATGGGCCTCTGGGCGGATAGAATTGCACCGCACTATCTCAACTGTACAGTCGCCACCGAGGGTGAAGCCTGTGCTGAAAGCGCATGCGTTTCAGGCAAGCGGCGGATCTATTTTTGCACTGATGGTCAATGTGCCTACCGCTATGTAATTGTTGATTGCTGAATCGGGTCTTGAGGATTCGGTCGTTCCGACCGCTCGACGCAATGGCACCACGGAGACCGCGAATGTTATCACTGCGATCCACGGAGGCGTCAGTGCGGCACAGGGAATCTGCCAAAGATCTTCGTGCCGATCGGTGCCACAGGCCTAAATCCTAATCAAAGGACAGGACCACCTGCTCCAACGAGAACTGCAGACGGCATCGTAATGTCTGGATGGCACCCGTTTGGCAAGGTGATTTCAGGCGATGTTTGAGCTTAGCGCAGGCTCCGCCAGTGCAACAGCTCAGCAATAACGCCGCCTGCATAGCCTATCCCAAATACGAGAAGGCCGATCTCGAGTATAATGATCGCCTCGAAGTTGTCCAAAATTTAGACTATGCAAATTTTGCTAGCATACCTAGATAGTATGAGTTTTTATTTGCTCGATATAGTGGAAAAACGATATGGTCATCTCCGCACGGCGAAGCATATGCTTCGCGGTGCCGGAGTGGGTATTCAAAGAGGATGCGATGTGTGACCAAGTGGACAAATACGATCTCCCACCCTCCAACAACAATTTGGTGAGACCGCTCGCCAAGCAGCTTGTCGGGAAGAAGGGTCGGCAGCTTTATTTTGCAAGCATCGTAATAATTGCTGTCGGGCTCATCCACGCATTTCTTTCCGGCGATAAAACTATCTTGCCGCGCTACGGAGCCCTTGTCACAACTAGCGCCATTGCACAGTCTTGGCGGCAGCTTCGATGGGCAAGGATGGTGCCGGATATCACCTCCGTGCTTTACGCGGTCTACTCGAAGATTGAACACAACAAATTGGGTCCAGATGCCAGCGAAGACGTCGCGAAGTCACGCGCGTATAAAGGGGTGAACCGCGTGCTACCCAGCTTCTACGAAGCTGTGCAATTCGAATTCCTTGAGCAAAATCTAATTGTTGCGGCTGTCGGAAACTTTATCTGGGCCTTTGGAGATCTGGTGCCACTCACGCCAAGCCTAACTTAGACCGACCGGACTTCCATGAATATGCAAGGTGATCGCGAAGCCCACTTTCCGCGTGTGTGCCTCTTAATTAGCCGGCGAAGCCGAGCTATACCCTGACAGAGGCCAGCGACCGCCTGCCCACCGTCCGTCACAGGCCGAGATTAAGCTGGGATTGCTGCTTTGCCTCGCTGATCCCAGCCGACGTCAAGGTTTTGACAGCGTCACGCCCAAAAGGCGCACGGAACGCGTGAATTGATAAACGGTCGCCGGGAGTACAGATGCGGCGTCGAGCACAGCCGCCGTCGCCATGAATGTTTGTGTTCGGCGCGGGATGGCAGGAACATGTCACGTCATCCACGGCTCGCGAAGATAAGGAGATAGTGGCTTTGGCGAGTGCCGGCCCGTCATCTTCTATTTTAGACGCTTCCTTTCGCAATCGGTCAGTTGGTCGCTTCTAGCCTCATTCCCACTAGGCTGCCCCGCGTGAGGTTGATATTGTCGCACTACACCGGGAGCAAACTCGCTAGTAATGAGCAACTTTTTCGACACAAAATCCGATCCGGAGGCTTTCCTCTTCGTCTGGAGAGGCTCGAGGGACGTTTCGGAGATTCTCAATCCTTGGTCGGGATGGAATTGGCGATGTCCCTTTTGCAGCGTCAAACTGCTGAAATATGCATCGGTCGCGACCGACTACGGATCGGTGGCAGCCGGTTCGAGCCACGAGACCTATATGCGGTGCCCGATCTGCGGCTGGATTCACGTGCACTACAATTTCGATGAGCCAGGCAGCATGTCGCATGGAGATCGATATTACGCCAACACACTTTTCAAGACTTCGGTCAACGACCCTTTGCTCACATTAGATGAACTAGGCTCGCACCTCAAGAAACGCTTATCCGACATCTATTCCCTCAGCTGGCAGAGATTTGAAGATCTCACTGCAGACTTGTTTCGGCGGGCTTTTAATTGCGAGGTGGTGCAGACCGCGCGGAGCAAGGATGGCGGTGCTGACCTGCTGCTTCTCGCCCGTAAGGGCGGTGAGATTGAAGCCATTGTAGAGTGCAAGAAGTATGCTGAGGATAAAAAAATAGGAATTCGATTGGTACGCGAGCTTGCAGGCGTTTGTGTGGACTTAGATGTTAAGCGCGCCACGCTATTGACAACCGCTTCGTTCACTAGCGGAGCGCGAGCAGGCTCGGAGCGCTATAGATCTCGGGGTTTCGAGATCAACTTGGCAGATGCAACTCAAATATTAGCCTGGCTGCAATGCTATAATACCGCGCTTCCGCCATTGGAAAAAATCGGAACCGATGTAGTTCGGCAGTTGGCTGCCGCAAATGCATCTGCCATCGAAAATGCTCTCAGGCTTCCGGTGATGAGCGGAGTTCTCGCTATGGCTGGAGGAGGTAAGCGTGATGATCAAATCGAGGACGATTGGCTTTCGTCTTAAATGTTTCTGTCCTTTAAGTGCGCAGTCACGCTCTAGCTGCGGCGAGAAGCTTCGTGCCTTTAATATTGAGAAGCATGCCTGAGACTAGTTCGGGGCGCAAATTTTTGGCCACTGCCGGAACCTGATATCAGGACAGAAGAATGCCTCCTATGTCCCAGTTTCTGGTTGGCGCAGTAAGGGATGACATCGCGAGCCCACTTTTGCCGCAATTCTCGCTTGTGCAAAAGCAGGTCGCCGCGATGTCTTAGGGACGATATCAGCCCATCGTGCGTGACAGTGACATGCCATTTCATCTTCATTATTTTGCTGTGGCGTCTGGCGGCGTCAGTACCACGCCACCACGCATTTCGAAATTGACTATTTCCGCTCGATGCGCAGGTGCCCATGGCACGACGTAATGGCAGCGGCCATCAACGCAAGGTTTTTCGTTTCGTTCCTCTGAAGCTGCTAGGAAGATCGAGCTCCGCCACCTAAAGGTTGTAGTCTCTTTTCCTTTTGCGCAATTCATGCCAGTATATCTCTTCGATCTTTCGGCGGAGGGGCAGATGAAGATCACGCGTAGAGATTCCATGAGGCTTGTAGCGCTAGGCGCTGTCGCTGCGGCATTTCCGACTTCATCTGTCGGACAGGCCAACCGCATTCGCCTGCCTCTTCATGAATTTGTGGAGGATCAGCGGCTCCTGAGCTGCCTGCGTAAGGGCGTCAAGGCGATGAAGGCGCGCAAGCCCTCCGATCCCTTGAGCTGGTTCTTCCAGGCTTCCATTCATGGCGTGACCGAACATTTGTGGAAGGAAGCAGCCAAGGACGACCCAGGTGTCTTGTCCGTCAACCAGGCAAAATACTGGAACCAATGTCCCCACAAAGGTGAAAACTCGGCGAACTTCCTGCCCTGGCACCGCGGATACACGCACCATTTCGAAGAAATCCTGAGGACGCACACCGAAGAGGATGACTTCGCCATTCCCTATTGGGACTATTCGATCGCTAAGCAGCGTACATTCCCGCAGGCATTCGGCATCGAGCATCTCGATGGAAATTTTCAAAACGACGCGCCTGACAATATCAATCCGCTTTTCCATGCAGACCGCGACAATTACCTTTGCGGTTACGAACACCCACTCACCGATCAACTGCCGCTCGCCGATCTTTCGGTGCGTGCGGTGGATACCAGCCGGGTCATGGACTGCCCAGTATTTTTCGGAACAACCGAATCGAACTCTGTCGGCGGAGGGATCTACGACAACGATGCGACGACACGCGGGCTGCTCGAACAGTCCCCGCACGACCAGATCCATCGCGCTGTCGGCGGCAGCGTGAGTGGCATCGACAACGACGGAAACCCGACATCATCCGTCGGCGGTATGGCCTATCCTCCAACAGCGGGTTTCGACCCGATCTTTCCGGTCCACCATTCCAATATCGATCGCCTCTGGGTTGTCTGGGCCTCGATGCCGGGCAAGCAATGGGGTGTTATGCCGGACGACGCTTGGTTCGAAGAGAAACCGTGGTTTTTCTTCGACACGGCCGGCAAGGAAGTGAACCGCAGCCGGCGCGACTATTTTGATCACCGCGCGCTTGGCGTTCGTTTCAAGGACGAGAACCTTTCGATCGAACCATTACCGCTTCCACCCCGCACCGGTCAGGTCGTCATGGCAGCGGCTTCATCCCTGATGGCCAAACGCTCGTCTGCCGCCGTTGCCATCGGGACGGAGATCGACGCGCCGACATCGGCACCAACCCGGCTCGCACTATCCACGCTGAGCGACGCTGCCGGTCCGGATAACCGGACATTCAACCGGTTAGCGCTCGGTGCCAGTCGCGACCGGGTCATTATCACGCTCAAGGGGCTGAACATCAGCATGACCGGGAACTGGGGCTTTGATGTCTTTCTTGTCCCGCGGGACAAGCAGGATCCGCTCCCCGACGCCGCGAGCCCCCAGAATGTCGGCTCCATCAGCCTCTTCAATCATGTCGGCGATCCGGCCGCGCCGATCGACCAGCGCTTCGACATCACCGACGCACTGGCGGCGCTCGGCACGAACGATATCGCCGGACTGGACGTTCTGCTAGTCCCCTACAATCTGACGACTTCTGCGAAGGCTGCCCCGGCCGATCAGCCGTCGATCACGTTAAAGGGGGACGGGCTTGTCATCAGTCGCGAGGCCCCTGGCCTGGCGACACAGGCGATGCCACATCAACACCAATAGGGCGGTGCTCAGGAAGCGGCAGACCGTTGGCGGATTTTGGCGGTTGTCGCGCCCCTGTCTTGGCATTCCGAGACGAGGGGCTCGAGCGACGCGGCCCCTCGTCCGGTCGCTCAAACGGGGACGCGAACGATCGGTACCTGTGCGAAGGCGTTGGCAGGAGGGAACGGGGCTGCCCAGACGTCCATATAGGGTTGCTCACAGACGCCAAAGGTGCACGTGCGGTGTTCAGCCGCCATTTTCTGTGTGAGCGCCAACCTTATGTTGTTCACGGGTGAGATTCGTTACTTGGTTTCCGAGTAATCCAGCCGCTAAATCTAGCGGTAGGCCGCTGCGTTCTGAATGTTTTAAAAGGGTCGTTCTACGTGATATAGAACCCTGCCAGGCAGAGAAGACTGTAAACACTAGTTGCGGTGCTCGCGGTAGCTACCGTATGAATTCTTAATGCCTAGAGCAAAGGCACGGAGGAGCCTATGGTGGATCTGACGCAGTCTCAAGCAATGGTCGAGGTGGCCAAAATTGCTGCAGAAGCTACAGTTCGCCCAGCTGAGATTGGAGCCGAGGCAGCCCGAAATAATGCCTACATCGGTGCATTCGGCATATTTGCCGCAGTGTTAACCGCATCCATTACGGCCGCCGTCACATATGTTAATGGGCGACGATCTAGTGACGATGCACGGGAGCTTCGCGAAAGAGAAAGGCGAGCGATACTTGCTACTCTACGTGCGGAAACAAAAGAACATATCGGCATCGTAGAGAAAAAGCTTACCCAATATCTCGGTGATTTTACAGTTCCCGTGGAGGTGAGTGTATTTTTGTTACCCAACTCTATCGGTGGGCCGAATGACAAAAACCTTATCCAGCTAGGCGTTGCTGTGAATGAAGCAATAGCTTTAGTGCGCTTGGCCTGCTGCCGGTTTGGTGGACACTGAGTTAAGGTGTTCTGCCTGAAACCGGAGAGCATGAAGGGGTCGGTTCCGGCTGGGGGCGAAATGACACTCTAAGGCTGTTGGTTTCCACGCAGAACTGAGCCGGTTAGGTACATAATTTCCATTGAGAATTGAGCCATGTGAACCTTCCCCCAACGCTGTGAGCGACGGGGGCAACGGAGTGATCCACATGGGACTTTTAAATATTATCCGGCGGATGGCGCTGCGCGAAAAGCAGCCGATCCGCGAGATTAGCCAGCGTACTGGGCTGTCACGCAACACGATCGCGAAGTATTTGAGCGCTGGTACGATCGAGCCGACGTTCACGGTACCGGAACGACCAAGCAAGCTTGATCCTTTCATCGACAAACTTACTGGCTGGCTGAAGACCGAGGCCGGAAGGTCGCGCAAGCAGCGTCGGACCTTGAAGCAGCTTCACGCGGATCTGGTGGTTCTCGGCTTTACCGGCTCTTGTGGCCGGGTCGCCGCGTTCGCCCGTGAGTGGCGGGCTGAGCAGCAGACTGCGGGCCGCGGCATATTCGTACCGTTATCATTCCGCCCAGGCGAAGCATTCCAGTTCGATTGGAGTGAGGACTATGCCGTGATCGGCGGCGAGCGTGTGAAGCTTCAGGTCGCACATATCAAGCTATCGCACAGTCGGGCCTTTCTGGTTAGCGCCTTGTTTGATCCTGGAGTTTGATGGTGCAATATTTTCCATTGAATGGAAGGAGGCATTATGGGCCAGGTTCTTCATGGGAGCGCCACGACGACAGAGGCGGTCCGTCGAGCGATACAACATAGTCAAGAGAGTCTGAGGGCACTCGCCAAGCGCTACGGCATCAACCAGAAGACCGTTGCCAAATGGAAGAAGCGAACTTCGGTCGTCGATCTGCCGACGGGTCCGAGTGAACCGAAGTCGACGGTCTCTACAGCCTCCAAGCGACGATCCCGCATCTGACCCGATCATCCTTGCACCGCTGTCTGCAACGCCATGGCATCTCCCGGCTCCCCGATATAGAGGGGGACAAGCCTGCCAGGAAGACGTTCAAAGCCTATCCAATCGGCTTTTTTCATATCGATATTGCCGAGGTGCAGACGGCGGAAGGCAAGCAATATCTGTACGTTGGCATTGACCGTACCTCGAAGTTTGCCTTCGTTGCACTCGTCGAGAAGGCCAACACGGCGACGGCATGCGCCTTTCTCGACGCGCTGGTGGCCGCCGTTCCCTACAAGGTCAATATCGTCCTGACCGACAACGGTATCCAATTCGCTGATCTACCGAAGAACCGATCAGGGCCAACCGCTATATGGCGCGGGCATCCGTTCGACCGAGCCTGCCGGGTCCAGGGGATCAAACATCGGCTGACAAAGCCGAAGCATCCCTGGACCAATGGACAGGTCGAGCGGATGAACCGAACCATCAAAGAGGCGACAGTCAAACGCTTCCACTACGACAATCACGCGCAACTTCGAGCCCATCTCGAAAGCTTTGTTGCCGCCTACAATTTCGGTCGCAGTCTCAAGACCCTGAAGGGGCTCACACCTTACGAGTTCATATCCAAAAGGTGGACTTTGGAGCCAGAAAGATTCATCATCGATCCAATCCATCAAATGCCGGGACTAAACACCTAGTGCTGCGTGTGGGACCAGCATGAAAATGCGCTGGCGTTTCGGACGATGAAAATAATCAAATCAGACAAGGAAGTGCGGTCCATTCGTCGACGGCAGAGAGCATAAACTCGAAGATTGAAGGTACATCGGCGGCAGCGAAGCTCATGTTAGACAGAGCTAGCCTTTGTCTAACCAAGGGATGCAAATAATCAGAATCTAAATGTTCCGCGCGGACGGCCGTTTCGGTCATGAGAAGCGGTAACAGGGAAAACAACCCGAGCATATGGGCTTCACGGGTTGCAACTGCCTGTTTTAAGCTCTCTCGAGCCTGGTCACCTTCGAAAGCATTCAGATCACGAGGCCCCTGATATGATCTGCTCCATCGGCGCCACCATGTTTCATCGCGGGGAAAGCCACCCGTCGCGAAATGACGTATGGGATTTCGTAGGATTTTCCTACGCGACGGGATCGCTTCTGCCTCAGATACCCGGACATGAATGGCTTGGCTGAGTTTTGCCCGAATAAACAGCCGGGATGTCTCAGCGTGAATCTCGCTTCCGGTCGTCAAAAACTCCCGCCGAAGACCACCCCATTGACGATAGCTGGAAAGGGTGTAGCCGGCGACCTTGTCGTCCACGATGACGTCGAGCGTGTCATCGACTAGGCATGGGGCTAGTTCGACGTCCACTTCATCGGCCAGCCGCTGGAATCCTGGGTGCCCACCGAGAAACCGATGGGGCGGATGGGTTGTGCCTTCAAACATGGCGGAGCGGGATTCTTTGCGTGCCGCTGCTTGAAAAGCAGTAACGTACCCTTTCGAGTATATGGTGTCGGCGTCAGCTTGTAGAATGAGAAGTTGATTTGGCGGTACGTTCTGCTCATACGCGATCTGGGCGGCGATTTCGATACCTTTGGCGCGTGGCGGCACATAGCCCCGATCCGGCTCTTCTGCGACGATCACGGCACTGGATCCGGCTTCGCGCTGGATCTCTTTCAAGACATCCAGAGACCCATCTTTGGAGCCATTATCGACCAGAACCAAGAAAGAACCTAGCGGTGGATGTTGCGTTCCAAAGCCCAGCGAATCCGCCGTTCTGGTGATAAGTTCACGTTCGTTGAGACAGGGAATAACGATCGCAGTCAGCATCATGAACTCCTGGGGCGGCTAGGCTGTTGTCGGCTATCAGATAATCAAGCCGAATCTGGCGCACGAGATCTTCTCCAGACCATCAGCTTTTGTCGTTCTTGCGCCGAAGTCTCGTCAACAAACCCGGCTTTCTCTGCGGCGCGGGCGGAGGCGACATTCGATTTCTGCATGTGAGCATAGATCACATCATATCTGCTGCGTTCGCACGCCCATCGATAACAGAGCCTGCCTATTCCACGGCCTTGGCTGGCAAGGTTGAGATAAATCTGGATCGACGCATGCTTGCCGATCGGGGGCTGGTCAATCAGATTGATGAACACTTGACCGGCGCGTTTGCCGTTCAACTCAATGCGCCAAGCCTCGCCGTCGGATCCGCCACCCCGGCCTTTTGTGCCTTTTGTACCCACGATTTCGAGCTCGTCTTCGGAAGCTGGCAGACGGGTCCCGCTAGATTTACGCGACTTTGTCTTATCGCGTGTGCGTCCATTGGCAGTTCGGGGTGCCGGTGATTGGTTGGCTTTGTCCTCAGTCATGCCTAACCCCAGACGAGCCGCCAGATGTCTATCAACGCTCGCCCAGAGCTCAGCGGGGAAAAACCCAGGTGAAAATGCGAAAACGACATCTTCTATCGCGTCAAGCAAACCGCGGCGACGCAATGCATTCGCGAGTTCATCGACGCGACGGAGGATTTCCTCCAATGATGGATCGTGACGCGCTGGTCTGTCTCGCCAGTCGCTATCTCCGTCGTATCGATTGTTGAAAAAATCCAGATCAATGTGAAGGAGGATGGGACCGCCTTCGATGCCTTCCAGCCAATCTTCAAGATGTGGCGTTATGCGATAATGTCCGGCACCCACACCGTTCGCAGGTTCGAGAACTGTTATCGGCCTTAGCGCGCCTGGCTCGAGTAAGTCATCGGAGTCGTCGTCAATTTGGATGACAAAATCCTGGGTGGCGGTAGCTTTTGGTGCCTGACAGAGGTGTCGGACTTCTGCCAAACGGACAGCTTCAAGGAATGGAGTCATGAAACTACCCATTCCGATCGCGCCGCTCTCAATTGCCTTAGCAATGGTGTTTGGCTCGGCAATCGAAGTTTGGTGACCGGTTATGAGGTCCTGCCAGGTATCGCCGTCGCGTTTGATACGTGGAGACCCCAAGTCGCGGTGGTCATCGACATGAAGCAGAATCAGCGATTCTAGCTTGTCAATTCCGCCGCGCCGCTCTAGCCATTCGCACCAACTCGCCAGCGTCCAACTATCGTACAGACAACGTAGCAGTCTCGAAGTGCGCTGACGGGCGAGTGCCATATCCTGTCTCTGGAGACCGCCGCCCCACCAATCAAGTCCTAGCTCAAGCTTCTCATCGACATGTCGCTCAACGTCAGAAGGCCAAACCAGATCAAGATCCCAACCGCTCGATCCCGATGAAGCTATAGCGTCCCTGTCACAAAAATAGTCACGCAGACGAGCATGTCGCTTGTTTTCATCAAGCGGCAGGCTTTCGGCTGTTACGCGAATCTTGGTCATGCGACAACGAGCGATCGAGCCCCCGCCCTTTCCAGAACATCAATCAGGGCTTCACCCACAGGTGTCATCTCACAGGTGCGCAATGTCGAAATACCAAGCTTGAGATTACGCTCGGTATCAGCGAGTTGGTTCAGCGCGCGATTATGCATGCGGGCCGGTCCCTTATCCCTGACATGCTCCCAAAACCGCTGCAGCTCTACGAAAACAAAAACGGCATGTAACAGACCAGACGGGGGTCTTAGGTCAGCCCTCCACGGCGAAACAACGCGCGGTGCAGTGGGACTAACCGTCGGTCCAAACCGTTCCAGAAGATAAAGCTTCTGGTGACGATGCTCATGGATTAAGGAGTCGGCAAGATCGTAAGGATCGATCAGAGCATCTCCTTGCGTCACGGAAACGAATAACGCTCCGGGAACGGAGTCGTCGCTGAAGGAGACGATTTTCTCAGGGTGAGCAGTAGGATCTCGGACGAACTGGACGGCGTAGCAGGCAGATTCCATCTCATCGGCCAAGGCTGGCCGCCACTGCCTAACGATTTCAAGTGCTTCTTTCACAACTTCGCGCGCTTCAGAAGCAACAACTTCTGGCTCAAAATAAATCTGTTCACCGAATGGTGCGCGTAGCCACAAATCGTCGGCTGCAATTTCAAGACCATTTGCCTGACCGCCATCGAGGGCATTTGCCAGCGAAACGAGATATAGTCCGTCAGCTATAAGTGGTTTTCCGTCTACGTCGTGGACCGCAAAGCTTTTGGCGTGAGAGATGAACGCACGCGTCCATGCGACCGTGCCTGGCTGACAAGCAAGTGCTTCGAATTCGGTTGATGGCAATTCCGCAAGCCTATCTGCAGCTGATACCACTGGCTCACCAAGGGAAAGGCAGTGCTGCAGGGCCGACCTAAAATCGAGTGCGTAGTGCTTCCGCGCGTCCTCCAGCAATAGTGCCATCGCGGGATCTGCTGTTTCGGCAATTTCAAAGCGTGCCAAGTCAAACCCCTCCGGGAGTCGAGAGCTCAGCGTCGGCTCATCCGCCAAGAGGCCATCTGCGAGCCTTTTCTTAACATGAGAGATCAGGCTGAAAAGTTCATTACAGTAGATCGACGGATTATCGAACCCATTTTCACCAAACCGATGTGGCACCGATCCACCACCACAAATATCGACCACTGTGCATCCCAGACATTTTGAACTCAATCCTTCCTTACGCAGGAGGTTCCGGTGTCTTTCGATACCTGAGGATGCAGCGACCGCCGAGATTGCTGCATCACGCACAGATCCTGGTAAGGCCGTCGCGCCATCAGTTGTAATCTTTAGAACGTCCAGATCGTGGTAACTGCCATCAGTCTCTACTGAGAGTAGGTTGACGTCGCCGAAGCCAAACGCATCCGTCGCGGATGGTAAACCAGCGGCGACATCAAGCAATGCTTCAAAGGTGCGCACAGGCAGATGAGGATAAACATCGAACCAAAGATCGAAGGCGTCTATAAGCCATTCCTGATAAAGATCTAATTGATCTTGGCGCCCTGGAGGCGGCCTTAGATGATGAGCATCTGGTAGTAGAAAATCGAGCTTGGGCGGGTTGAGAGAATCGAAGAACTTAAACTGATCTTCTGGTTCCACCGCCGGATCTATTACCGAGATGACGCCTGCAAATATCTTTGGATGCTGTTGCAGGCGTCGATAGGCCTCGATGACGCGGTCGTAACTTGACCGTCCTTTTCTGCTAACGCGATGGCGGTCATTTGCTTCTCGATCGCCGTCGAGACTGAGCGAGACAGAGATGTCCGCAGCTTCCAACGCTTCTAAAGCCTCGTCGCTCAGCAAAAGCCCGTTTGTCTGCATCGCAAGATCGAGCAAAACATCAGGCCCGACTGCCGTCCTGAGATCATTCGCAAATCCGACTATCGTCGCAACGCCGGCAAGCAATGGCTCGCCGCCGTGAAACACAACAACCGCGTGCTTCAATCCTGTTTCGGCAGCATATTCGGCTAGACGCGCCGCAAAAGCCGACCGCACCTCTACAGACATGGTTTTTGGCATTTTCCGCCAGCCCTGATCAGCATGATGATACACGTAGCAATAATCGCAATCGAGATTACACCGCGAAGCGACCTTGACCAGAAAAGATGTGATCCGGGCAAACGCCACGCGCGTGCCTTCAGGAGCGATTGTGGCGATGATGCATCCGGTCGTAGCTGGTGATCACGTCGCTTGTTTCAGCATTCGCCAGCACTCTGCTGCGCAAGCGCTGGATCGCTGGGTTTGTTGATTCGGTCCGGATAACCGAAGATTTCAGATTTTCATCAGCGGGCTCGGCGATTTTGTATGCGGTGGAAGGCATGCATAAACTCCTTTTATTTGACCATTACAATTTATACGAGTTTGGAAACGTTTCAATGCCTAAATCAACTATTTCCTATCTTTTATGATCGGCACCTTAATTTCTATTTGTTGATACTATCTCCTTTGGCCGAAACGCTTTCAAAGTGAGCTATAGGACGCCATAATCTGCTTTGTCAGCGGGCCGTTGCGAGGCTTTTAATGCTTCATACAGGGCTGTTTTTCCTATTTTCAAACGGGTGGCGGCTTCTCGCACATTTAAACCGCTCCCGATCTGCCGTCAGGCCTTGCTCAGCTTGTCCTGCGAATCAATCGGCTGTCATCCGCCGCGCCGTCCTCGAGCCTCTGCGGCCTTCAGTCCCGCTCGAGTTCTTTCACAGATTAGGGGAGCATGAGGATTTGTGGGGCGGGATAAAACGGGGTATGTCGTCGCCATTGAGTTTAGGCGGGACATGCGATTGTAAAGAGGGCAAAACGAGCGGCCAGGAAAACTGCTGAACAGACGACAGCTGTCAATCGGCGTCGTAACGGGAGTCTGGCGCAATCTCGATGATGTTTTAAGGTGCTCTAATGACGCGTGCCTCCAATAGATCGAGTTTTCCGCGACCGTACATCTGTCTTCTAATGAGTTTGAACTTTGTGATCTGGCCTTCGGTTTGCCCATTTGACCACAGTGAGGATATTGCAAGCTGAACTGCGGGTTTGTCTTTTACGACGCCGTTGGCGAACGACGCGACCAGGCTTTTCATTGCCCTATCTATCCAGCTTTCAAGGTCGGAAGCCGACTTGCAACGGAGCATTTTGTGGAAATCTTCCACTACGTCCCAGGCGTCGACGAGGTCAGGTATCTGCTGCTCGAGCACGGCAACTGTTACAGTTTGGGCCTTGGTCCGATTGTCACGCTCAACCTTCGGCGCTGTTTCACACTCTTGTCGAACTGTAGTATTGGTGAACTTTATGCGGCAGGGTAATCCCCCCGCAAACCAGCGGG
>DNPN01000274.1:0-6912 GCA_003501385.1 Rhizobium sp.
AGTTGAAATTTACAGCGTGAATGTGGCCGTTGCCGCAATTCCCGCTTTATAACGGCCCATCTGGCGCACCCGCAGATTCAAGCTTGCGGGCTTTGCGCCAAAATCGGTGATTTGCAGGGTGAGACTATAAGTGTAGGCGGCCTCAGACAGGGTGAGGCTGCGCACCGTGACTGTTCCTGCCGCATCGAGAATATCCAGCTGATAGCTCTCACTTTCTTCATCCAGCGGAATATCGGCAGGGGTCCAGTTGTCAGCATCCTTACGGGCGCGCCGCACCCATGTGAGGGCAATATCGCCGCTGACATCGCGGCTGGCGCGCAGATGGACCGGCGACAGTGGCGTTTCGGCCCGCACCCCACCGGAAAAACTGGTTGGGCCGCTGGCCGCAAAGCTTGTGCCTGCGGCTTCCGCGATCCAGTTGAGCGTGAGGCCGATTTCGGTTGAGGTGAGATCAAGCGCGCTGACAGCACTGGTGAGCAGCACCACTTCTGCCCCCACCGACGCCCCGGCCTGCATGGCATCTTCGGTGCCATAGAGTCCGCGCAACAGGGTGGAAAGCTGCCATTGGCCAGATGCCACTTCCTCCGCCGTGGTAAAGCCGATCACCTCCCACACACCATTGCTGGCCTTGAGGGCAAGACGGTTGTCGCCATTGAGCACCGCCAATTTTGAAGCCGAGGAAAAACTGCCGTTGGAGAGTGTGATGTTCAACGTCTGGCTGGCATCAAACCGCCCGGACATGCCCGCTTTCAACTCGGTTGTCAGCGTGCCAAGGGTGGCGGGTGCGCTCAAAATGGTGCGCGTAGTGTAGTTTTCCGTCTCGGCAGAGGAAGAGAGTACAATCTTGCGCCATGGCTTGGCATAGACGGCCACGCGGGCAAAGGTGCCAACATCGCCATCGGTGTAGCGCGGCAGGTCCATTAGCCGTACCAAGGGTGCAAAGGCATCAGACGCGCGGCTGGACTGCACCTTGGCTGTGGTGGCCACCGCAACCCTTGCCGACACCGGCGGCACCATCTCGCGCAGTTCCAGCGACAGCCCATCGCTTTCCTCGATCTTGGTGATCAGGAAGCGCCCGCTTGGCCCATCAGGCAACAGCATGACGTCGCCCGGCTGCAAGGCAAGCTGGGTGGGGCTGAGGCCAAATTTGACGCTGCGACGTGAAATGCGATGATCGCGCAAGCGGGTTTCCACCAGCGCCAGACCAAGGGCCTCATCCATCACCCCCGGCAGGGAGGTGGATAGAAGCTTGGCGGAACTGCCCACCACATGGCGCGAACGGGCGCTGACCTCCTCATAATCATTGCCCGGATCATAGACCGTCAGCACGGCTTGGCCTGCATAATCGGTGCTGTCGCCGCGCGTCTCAGACCAAAGCGGATCATCCTCATTGTCGATCAGCACCGAGGCGGAGGTTGCCACAAGGCTTGCAGCATTGCGTGAGCGAAACCGCAACACTGCACCATCCTCAATCACATCAATGAGAAAGGTCTCGGTCAGCGGTTCAATCAGGTCTCTGGCCGAAGAGACATCGCCCTGCGTATAGCCCGATAGATCGCCTGTGACGGCAGAAACATCGTAATCGGTAAAGCCGCAATCTTCCAGAATGGCGGCAATCACCTCGGCCACGGTGCCACAGCCCAGCCTGCCATTCAACCAATGGCCGGTGCGCCAATTGCTGCCATCTGCAAACAGATCAGTATCATAGGGAAAGGCCGGAAAGGGTCGGCTATCCCATGTCCAGACAAAAATATGATCGGCATCGACCATGCCAGCGGGCGCACGGTTGCCTTGCCAGTAATCAAGATGCGCGCACAAAAACCGCCGCTGCATGGCATCAGACCGCATGCCGGAGGAAAAATAGGGCAGCGCATTTTCTGAGGATTTTGGGTCGGGAAACACATTGGGCTGATTGCCCGCCCGCTCCACCGCAGCAGAGCCAAGCTCGGTAAACCAGATGGGCTTGGCCTTGGACACCCAGGCGGTGGGTGTGCTGATTTCTGCACCATTTACCCGGTTATAATGGGCGTTTTCCCACCAGCCCTGAATATCCTTATAGCGAAACACCCATGGTTTGCCCGCCAACCCATCGGTGATCGTGGACCGATTGCGGCTTTTTCGGTCACTGAGGCTGTCATAATACCAATCATAACCCTCACCAGCGGTGATCTGGCTTTGCAGGGCCGAAACCTCATCGGCAATGGCAAAACCATCGGGATTGGCGGCAGTGAAATCAGCATCATTCCAATCGGAGAGCGGCATGTAATTATCAATGCCCACGGCATCAATGGCGTCTGATGCCCAGAGCGGATCGAGGTGGAAGAACACATCACCGCTGCCGTCTGATGGGTGATAGCCGAAATATTCGCTCCAATCGGCCCCATAGGTCAGCTTGGTGGCACTGCCCAAAATGGCGCGGACATCACTTGCCAATTGCACCAGCGCAGACACAAAGGGAAAACCGTTTTGGCTGTCTCTCAAGGTGGTGAGGCCAATCAATTCGGAGCCCAGAATAAAACCATCCACCCCGCCTGCCGCCTTGGCCAACAAAGCATAATGCAAAACAAGACGGCGGTAGCCGGTGTCTGTGCCAAGATAAGTAACACTGGTGTCGGAAACAGTGAAATCACTGGCCTTCGCGGAGCCCATGAAGGTGGCCGCCATAGAGGTGATCTGGCTCGATTTATCCGGCGAGCCAGTCAGCCCCGCCGCCGGAGAGCAAGTGATGCGCCCGCGCCATGGATAGGCCGCCTGCTCCGATCCCCCATAAGGGTCTGTCAGGCCGTTGCCGCTTGGAATATCCATCATCAGGAAAGGATAGAGATAGACCTTGATGTTGCGGCTTTTGAGATCCTTGATCGCCTCCACCACGCTGTCATCGCTGGGGGTGCCACCATAGGCGGGGCCGCCATCATTGGTGCTGATCAGATGCGCATTGCTGCGGGTGATACCGGACACGCTCCAGCTGCGACTTTCACCATCGCGGGCGGAAACCTCCACCCCCGCCAAGACTTTGCACTGATCGGCGCGAAGATCGGTGCCAAACCAGCTGACCACCAGCGCCGCAGAGGAAAGATTGGGGCAGAGTGATTGCAACTCGTTGAGCGACGCCTCCCAATCGGTTGCCGCCACCAGCGTGTTGCGGTTCAAGATTTGCGCCTCGCCATCGCCATCGTCTTGGGTAATCGCGGTGGTGGCATAGCCATGCTCGGTGGCACCGGGAATGATGGTGACGGCGCGAATCTGGCTTTCCAGATCGCCCAACACTCGCATTACCTCAAATTGCAACACGGGGATGCGGTTGCCGTAATCATCCAGCGGCAGTTTTTCAAACACCACATAGGCCGTGCCGCGATAGGCGGGGGCATTGCCGCTTCCCTGCTTGGCGGCAATCAACGGATCAACGGCCTGATTTTCCGAGCCAGGGTAGAAGCGCATTTCCACCTCGGTCAAATCCATTTCTTCGCCATCGGCCCACACCCGACGCAGGCCCGCCACCGGCCCCTCGCACAAGGAGAGCGCGATATTGGCGTAATAATTATAGGTTTTGGTCTTGTTGCCGCTGGATTTGCTGCCGGAGCGCTCGGTGGTGATTTCCTCCTCAAACCGCGTGGCCCAGATCAGCGAGCCACCAATGCGGGCCGTGCCATAAAGCCGGGTGAGAGCCGCACCTTCGCTGGCCCCGCCAATGCGGGCGGTGGCAAGGCGTGAGCCGGTGGTGGTGGTGCCGCCCAGCAAGGATTTGTCCAGCGCATTGCCCGCAAGCGCACCCACGGCCCGGCCCAGCATGGTGCCCACGGGGCCAAAAATGTTGCCAATGGCAGCGCCCGCCGCCTGAAAAACCACTGTGGCCATGATTATCTCTCCGGAAAACGAAAGCAGCCAGCAATGCGTCGCCGCCAGGCGGGCACCAGCGCAGAACGGATCACCGCCGCCTGCTCATAGGCATGAATAAAATGCGCATCCGGGACTAAGAGCCCCAGATGCTTGGCGGCAAAATGGGCGCGAAAGCGAAACACCAGCAGATCACCCGGCCGCGCTTCTCCAAAATTTTCAAGCGGGATGAAATGCCGATTGGCGGCACCCAGCAGCCGCTCCTCGCCCGAGCGCTCGGCCCAATCTGGTGCATAGGCAGGCAGGCTTTCCGGCTCGGCCCCATAGAGCTCGCGCCAGATGCCGCGCACCAGCCCCAGACAATCACACCCCACCCCTTGGGTGGAAGCCTGATGCCGATAGGGCGTGCCAATCCAGCCCTCGGCAAGGATGAGCACGCGCGTATTGATAGATGTCATGAAATTACCATTAAATGGGCGGTCAACAGCAAACGGATTTGGCTTTAACCTTATCTGTTAAGCAGAAACGGCATGATGATCCGAGATTTTTACTTATAGCTTGACGTTGATTTAAATTTATCATCACTCATGCCGAATAGACCGAGCTGCAAAGTCTCGGAAGACAGGAGGCATGTGTGCTCAAATCGGCAATCCGCGCAATCATACCAGAACAGATCTATGACACGCTGCGGCGTGCCAAACAGCGGTTCATGACCAGCCGTTTTTCCAGCTATGTCAGCGACCGCAATTTTGGCGGAAAGCGTTTGAAAATCCTGATCGCCGATCCGATTGGCTTGGAGTGGTATGACCACGACGAAGACAAAATGCCAGAGCTGGAAGAGCTGAGGCGCTTTGACCTGACGGGCAAGACAATCTTTGATCTGGGTGCGCATCAATGCGTTATCGCCATGCTTTTGGCCGAGCAGGTCGGCAAAGATGGCAAAGTGATTGCCGTGGAAGCCAATGCCCATAACCATAAGGTTTCGCTGCAAAATCTGGCCACCAATGGCTACGCAAACGTCAATTGCGTGCATGGGCTGGTATCCTCTGGCAAGGTCGATCTGGTCATTGACGGCGGCCTGAACGGTCGCGCGCGCCGCGCTGATGCCAAAACCCCGAAACTCGACATTCTCACCATCGATTCCATGACAGAGCGCTTCGGCACCCCAAGCCTTGTGCTGCTGGATATTGAAGGCCATGAAATCGAGGCGCTGACTGCGGCCACCAAAACCCTTACCGATCCCCAGTGTCATTGGCTGGTGGAACTGCATGGCGATGAAGACCTTGGCAGCTACGGCCACAAGAACAGCGACATCTTCAAATTCTTCCCCACCCACCTGTTCAAGCCGGTGATTCTGGATGTGGCGGCTGGCCACTTCAAGCCGCTGAAGCAGGAAGACCTGCCGCCTGAGCGCTGCCACATTGTGTTTGAGCGGATTGCTTGATCACAGCATTGGCCCGGGCATTTTGATGCCCGGGTTCTTAATCAAACAAAGCCGATCCATCATGCGTCACCTGCCCGCTGACGTAGGAATAGGCGAAATCGGTGCCCGGCATATGGGGAAAGCCCCGAAAATTGGCGGCATTGGCAAAGCTGTCGCGGCAGGTGGCAAAGCTTTTGTCGCAGCCGATGGTAAGCGTTAGCGCATCGCCGCTTGAGAGTGTGACTTCCAGCGGCAGCCAAAGTGTCAATTCGGTGCCGCCTGAGACGGCGCGGCTGGTTTCAATATCGCCAGCAAGCCCGTTCTCAGCGCCGCTCGTCACCGTCATTTTGCCATAGCGAAAATAATCATTCGTGTAACTCTCAAGGCCGGATACGGTGATGCGATCACGCGCCGTCATCGCAACCACCGCGCCGCTCACCGTGCGGCCCGCCGCGCTCATGTCCACTCCGCAGCGCCCGTCCCCCAAAGCGGCATCGCAACGACGGCCAAAGGTGCGGCCCTGTTCCTGGCTGAGTTTGGCGGTAAAACTGCGCAATTCGGCGGTAAATTGCCCGCTCTGGCGTTTCACCTCGCCAATCTCCTGCACTTTCAGCAGGAGATATTGGCTCACATCCTGCCAATTGACCCGATAGACCTCAATGCGTGCGCCATCATAGCGCCCGGCAATCAGGTCAGACTCGGTGATGACATCTGAGGAAAACGCCCCCGCCACTTCCGAGGTTGGCGCAGCCAAACCCGTTTCCGCCTCAGCATCGCTGGCCGAAAAGCCGCTGGCGGCAAAAAACTGCGTGCCAAGCAGGGTTAAATCCCGATCATGGTCGGTAAAGCCAAACACTTGGTTGTCGGTGCGCGTCACCCGCCAGCAAGTGCATAGGGTGGTGGCATCACCAGCCAGATGGCTGGCAAGCGCCGCAGAAATGGTTCTCATGGCAAAATCTCCAGAAGCGGAATGGAGGGAATGCGCCCGGCATTGAAGGCTTCGAGATTGATCTCAATGCGGTCGGTGTCGAAACGCACCGGCACATCAAACTCAAAGCCTGCGCGGATCACGGAACCAGACCTAGGAATATTATCATGGCTCAATGTCACGACCCCCGTTGCGCTATCGCAGCCAAAGGCGGTGTTGGGCAAAGCCACCCCATCCACCGACAGCCTGACTGTGCCAGCCACCGGCTTGGCAATGGTGCGGCTCCAAGCACCCTTATCATCGCCGTAGGTTTTGATCAGCTGAAAGCTTGCCGTTAGGCCGTCGCCAGTGCCAATGCCCTGATCCAATGCGGTCACGGCCCTTCCCGGTCCGCTGGAGGTAAAATCCAGCGGATCACGAAAGCGAAAGCCGCTCAATTGCCCGCCGCGGGCTTCGAAAAATTCCAGCAGAGCATAGAGATCGGCCAGCGATTTGACGCCAGAGCCTGCATCGTAAGAGCGCCGCGAATTGGCCCAGCGCTGATTGCGGGCCTCACGCCCGTTGGACAGGTTGACAATATCGGTGCGTCGCACCGGCCCGCCGCTGGTGGAGAGCGACACGCGCAGCGGAAAGCGCACCTCGTGAAAAGCGGCTGTCATCTTTTACCTCACAAAGTTTGTCCGGGAAAAGTGGGAACCGGCTTCCCCGAAAAGACAAACGAAAACAA
>DNPN01000274.1:7162-8106 GCA_003501385.1 Rhizobium sp.
AAAAGACAAACGAAAACAAAAGAATTATGAGGCTGTCTGGTTCAGTATGAACCTGACAGCCTCATAGGCTGCGTTGACCCGTTTTCACCGTGCGGGCCAGCATGGCTGAAATCTGCCCCTGACTTTTCTTAAAACTTCCGGCATCCTTCGCTGTCACATTGAAATTCACCTGCGTGCCAGAGCCTCCCCCTTGGGTGGCCACCCCCAGCGAGCCATCGGAGCCGCGCTTGAGCGGCAAGATTGCCTCGCTGCCCGCCTCGCCCATCAGCCCGGCATTGCCGCCATCCATGCCGAAATAGGTGGGGCTGGACACAACCCCGCCATTGGCAAAGGGCGTGATGGACCCCGGCACGCCGCCCTTTTCAAAGGCAAACAGTGAGCTGATGCCAGATGACAGGCTGGACGTGGCACTGGATGCCAGAGACGACAGCGACGATTGCAGCGGCTGCAAGCCGGATGACAGGGAGATATTGGATAGCTGCGTTCCCAGTGATTTCAGCGTGCTTTCCAGATCACCGCCACCCACGGTGGCGCTTTTCAGGGCGCTGGTCAGCGCGGTGCCGAAACTTTTGGAGCGCCCTTCCAGATCATCCAGCACCTTGGTGGCGCTGGTGGCATCCAGATTGAGCGACATCGAGAGGCTTTCATCATCGGCCATCGGTTTCCTCTTTCGTATCAGGGTAAAGCGCCATCAAAGCGGCCAGATCATCGCGACCAAGCCCTGTGGGGGCCGGTTTGAAGGCCCCGCTCATGGCGGCAAATTCGCGCGGGGTCAGAGCCCAGAACTGTTTGGGGTCCAGCCGCAGCAGGCACAGGCCCACGTGCATCACCGTCTCCCAGGGAAAGGGAGACGGCTCCGGCAGGCGGGTACTGCCTGCTGCGGCATTTAGGGGTTTGCGGGGGCTGCCTCCTGCGCACCGCCAAAGGTGACCAGCAGCAGGGCT
>DNPN01000274.1:8355-14472 GCA_003501385.1 Rhizobium sp.
ATGACCAGCAGCAGGGCGCGGACAATCTCCACGCAAGCCGCAAGACCGCCTTCCACGCACATATCAGCCACATCCTCATCGGTGCAGCAATTGCCACCGCCGCGCAGGCCTGCCGCCAGAATGCGGATCAGATCACGACTGCCCAACTTGCCATGGGAAAAGCGGCTGGCCAGATCGGCCAGACTGTCAGCCGCAAATGCGGTTTCCAGCTCCGCCAAGGCCCCGAGTGTGAGGCATAGAATGCGCCGCTCGCCATCAATCACCGCCTCGACTTCGCCCCGGCGGCGATTGGCGCGCATGGAGGATGCCTCAGTCATCCGTCTTGTTGTCATGCTACAACCTCAAAACTGATTTCACCTGCCGATTCCAAAGCAATGTCGAATTTCAATTCGCCATCATGCTCGCCGGAATAATCCAGCGCGGTCACCTGAAACAGACCGGAGACATTGCCAAAACCGGGAATGACCACCTGCCAGGTCAAAATCGATCCCGCAAAAAACGCTGCCCGCACCAGCTCATCCGAGGCCTGATCCTTGAACAGGCCCGCACCCGACAACGACGCCCGCTTTGCCCCCGCCCCGGCCAACAACTCACGCCAGCGCCCGGCGCTCTCAGAATCCGTCACATCGACCGTTTCCGTATTGAACGCCAGCTTGCGCGAGCGTAAGCCCGCCACCGTGACATAATCGCTGCCATTTGCAATTTTCAGCAGCAGATCCTTACCCCTTTTGGCCACCATAATGATGCTCCTTTGTATCAATTGGTTTTTGAAAAAATGCCGATCTGGCGCGGGTAGGATAAGCGCGGGCTTACCCTGTCACCCAATCTTCATCGGCCGCCCCTTGGCAGACGTGGAAAAAGCTGAAAAATGAGAGGTCTCAACTCAAGGCTTCCCATGACGCTCACCCGGTTTCACCTCATTGCAGTGCTTGCCATCAGCCAGATTTTTGGCTGGGGCACATCCTTTGACATGCTGGGCGTGCTGGGCCGCACCATTGCCTCCGACCTCAACATCTCCACAGAAGTCGGCTTTTTGGGCATGACGGTAATGATGCTGACCATGGGCTTTGCCGGACCTCTCAGCGGTCGCCTTTTGGAAAAACATGGCGCGGCAAAAGTGATGGCGGCAGGCTCGGTGGTGTTTGCCTTTGGCCTTGCGCTTTTATCCCAAGCGCATGAGCCTGTGCTGTATTTCGCCGCATGGCTTGCTATGGGCATAGGCGGCACATTTTCCCTCAGCGTGCCGTGCTATGCCGCCGTGGTTGAGCGCGAGGGGGCATCAGCCAAAAGCATGATTGGCATTTTAATGCTGTTCACCGGCCTGTCGCCCACCATCTGCTGGCCGCTGGCCAACTGGCTGAACGGCCTGTTTGGCTGGCGCGAAACGCTGCTGGCGGCGGCGGCTTTTCATCTGGTCGTGCTCACGCCCCTGCATCTGTTTGGCCTGCCCACTGTTACGGCCCGCTCACACACGGCACAAGCGGCGGCTGACCGCGACCCCATGCCGCTGACCGCGCAGCAGCAAAAGCTGGCTATGCTGGCCCTTGCCGTGATCAGCCTCGGCTTCAGCGGGCTGACCTTTGGCGTGTCCTCCTCGCTGATCGAGATGATGAAACAGGCCGGAGCCACGCCTGCGCTGGCGCTGCAACTGGGCTCGCTACGATCCGTCATCGGCATTTCCGCCCGCGCCGCAGATACATTTGCCGGAAAACACGTCTCACCCATGGCCTCTGGCCTTGCCGCAACCGGGCTGATCATCGTTGCCTTTCTGGCGCTGGCCTTTGGCCAAGGCTCGACAGTGATGCTCGGTCTGTTCATTGGCGCTTACGGCTTTGGCTCTGGCCTCTCGGCCATTTCGCGCACCGTGCTGCCACTCAGCTTCTTCTCGGCCAATCGTTATGCAGGCATTTCGGCAAAGCTCGCGCTGCCCGGCAATATCAGCACCGCCCTTTCCCCCGTGGTGGTCGCCGCCCTTCTGGATCGCGGCGGTCTGCCGCTGGTGCTTGGCTTTACGCTGCTGGTTGGCGCTCTTGTGCTGGCAGCCTTGATGATGCTGGTGATGATCCACCGCAGCAAAGCTTTGGTGACCGTTACCCCATAACTGCACGAAACTGCACATCAGCCACGTAAAGCGCCGTCTTTGCCTCTCGGCGGCTGACGGTTTTGGTGTGGATGATCGACACAAGTGTGGCGCTGGTCAGGGACAACGCGGCATCATGCAACAGATCACGCAGCAGATCGGCCAGCACCTCGGCCTCGCGGCGGCTGGTGGAAGACCAGGCTTGCAACGTCACCAGACTTTCCAGCAGGCGATCCCCATCGGTGGATTGATCGGTGGTTTCCATCTCGCCCACCATCAGATAGGGCTGGGAGGAGCGCAGCAGGCGGCGATCCTTGATGCCATCTGCGCCAACCATGCGCAGCAGCGTGTTGTTGCCCAGAAGCGTGCTGGTGATGGTCGTCAACAGCTCATTCACCGGGCCGGGGGTCGCTGGCATTGTCATGGGTGCGCTCCTCTGTCTGTTGGTTTCGCTCACTCAAACGTTTTGCGGCAGCGCGCTTTGCCGCCTCCTCACTCATGCGCCGCAGGGTGGAGGCAAGATCGGCTCCGGTGAGGGAAAAGCTCATGCTCATGCCAGCTCCTCCGCACAATCCAGCACCAGAAAACGCTGGCTCTCATCCGGGTCGCGCCATGCGCGAATGGTGAAGATGCGCGCGCCTTTAGCAAGCCGCCATCCCCGCGCCAGATCTGTGCGATGGCGAAGGGTGATGGCGTGGGTAACGGTGGCAATTTCCGCCTCGCCCTGCTCCTCACGGCTCACGGATTGCGGCTCGACCTGCGCCCAGAGTGTGGCCACATCTCGCCAGCTGCGCTCAACGCCGCCTTGGCCATCGCTGCCGTCTACCGGCTGTTGCAAGGTGAGCCGTGCGGTCATGCGGCCCGGATCGGGCATGGTGAAAGCGGCCATCACAGGCTCCTTCGGCAAAAGGGCGCGATCAGCCGTTCATAGCCCAACGGCAGAGCTGCGGGTTGATCGGTGGGAGCCACCACGCCGCGATAGGCATACATGGCCGCAACATGCAGGCTTAATGCCCGGCGCAAGGTATCTGGCACATCGGTGGCGGTGCTGTAGCCAGCGGTAAAATCAATCTCGATACCGTTGATGGGCCGCCCCGGCAGGGGAGGATTGCGCAGCCAAAGCCGTGCTGGCCGCGCCTGTCCATCCAGCAGATGATCTTGCAGTGATGCTTGAACGGCATTGCCGTTTTCATCGTAAACCGTCACGGCATCAATGATTTGCACCGGGGTTTTAGGAAGGTGAATCACCTCGCTTGCGGGCCAATCGTCGAGATAGAGCCGCAAGCTTTGCGTCATCAGGCAAAGGCCGGTTTCGGCTTCCAGATGCTGGCGGGCCGTGGTGATCAGGCTGGTGAGAAGATCATCTTCGTCATTGGTGTCGATTTTCAACTGAGCTTTGATGTCGGCAAGCGTCAGCGGCTCAACTGTGGGCGGCGTGAGGATGGTGGTGGTCATGGTTGGGATTCCTGAGGTGGGCGTTGGAGCAAGATCGCCCCCCTCATCCCCCTGCCGGGACCTTCTCCCCGCTGGGGAGAAGAGACTTTACGACAGGGCTCACTTCCGGTTCTTCTCCTCAGCGGGGAGAAGGTGGCGGCAGCCGGATGAGGGCGTGCGAAGCCATTTTCAGGCTATCAAAGGATATTCAAATCAGCTCACAGCAAACTTGATCAACTTGATCGCCTCAAAATTCTGCACGCCACCACCCACGCGCTTGGTGGTGTAAAACAGCACATAAGGCTTGGCCGAATACGGATCACGCAGCACCCGCACGCCCATGCGATCCACCACCAGATAGCCCGCCTTAAAGTCGCCAAAGGCAATGGAAAAAGCATTGGCGGCAATATCCGGCATGTCCTCGGCTTCAGCGATAGGGAAACCCATCAACGACGCCTGCTGGCCGGGGCCTGCGGGTGGTAGCCAGAGATAATTGCCATCAGCATCCTTGAACTTGCGGATTTCGCCTTGGGTCTTGCGGTTCATCACAAAGGTGCCGTTCTGGCGATGCCCGGCCTTGAGCGCATAGATCGTATCCAGCAACACATCCGAAGGGCCGGAGCTGGCAAAGGCACCTGCCGCGCCCGATACCTTATAGCCAAGACTGCCCCAAGCCCAGCTGTCATCGGCAACCGTGTTATAGGCCAAAAAGCCCTTGGGCTTATTGGTGCCATCGCCCAACACAAAGGCCGTGCCTTCCTGCTCGGCAAAGGCAATATCCACCTCGCCAGCAATCCACGCTTCCACATCCACCGCCGCATCATCCAGCAGCGATTGCGTGGCCGCTGGCATGGCGTAAAGTTCCATGGTGGGGAAGGACAGTTCCGTCAGCTGCGGCGTGTCGGTCTGCGGGCGGGCTGCGGTGTCCGCAACCCAGCCGGAGGCCATGCCGGTGGGCGCAAACGGCTTTTTCAGCACAGCACCGGACACCTGCCGCACGGTGGCCAAACCACGAATAGGAGAGATGGAGGCAAGGCGGCGGCCAATTTCGCTGTCGGTTTCATCCGGCACCAGATAGCCACCATCGCCGGATGTGGCCATGGCCTTGGCTTCCAGATCGCGTAAAGCTGCCTCATCGCCCCGGCGGATATAGGCGTCAAAGGCGGCCTTGCGCTCAGCCGTTTCAAGGCTCACGGCACCGCCCCGACCCAGCGCTGGGCGCAGCTTTTTCAGCGCCAGTTGATCAATCACGCGGGCCTGTTCATCCATGGCCTTGTTGATGCGCTCCACCTTGTCGCGGGTGATGACATCGGCGGTCAGCTTTTGCTCGATTTCACCCAGACGCTGATCATTGGCCTGTTTGAATTCGCTGAACGCCTCCATGAAATCATCAAAGGCAGCGGTCATGGTTTCCGGGATCGCCTTGATCTCGGGGGCGGGATTTTCTTGATTGCTCATGGGTCTTATCCTCTTTTGAAGTTAGAAGTTGCCATTGCCTTTGCCGCCCGGCGCATCGCCCGCAGCAGCTCGGTTTCCTTGTCGCGGTAAAACCGCTGGTTCTTGACGTTTGAGACCCGCGCCGACGGGGCCATGGGAAAGGTGACCACGGAGATTTCCCAAAGGTCCGCCTCCAGAATACGGCGCACTCCGGTCTTGCCGTCTTGCCGTGCCTTCACCGTCTGAAAGCCGATGGACAGACCATCGAGTGCGCCGCTTTTCATCAGCGCCCGCACCTCTTCAGCGCGTTTGACACCGGGCGAAAATCGCCCCTCGACATAAAGGCCACGGGCGTCTTCCTTCAGAGTGGTCCACACGCCAATCGGCTGGCTGGGGTCATGCTGATAGAGCATGCGAATGCCAGCAGCCCCGCGTGTTGTCAGGGAAGTGTGAAAGGCCCCCGGCTCAATCATATCGCGGCCCAGATCAACCTCGCCAAACACGCTGGCATAGCCGCTGAAAGTGCCATCACCAGCCATATCGGCCAGTGTCAGATCTGCAAATTTGCGCACAAGCCGTCCCGGCCCGCGGTAAGCGTGCATGAAATTCTCCTCAATTGTTTGAAATGATTAGAGGCCGCCCTTGGAGCCGTATTTTCCGGCCAGCCGTGCCAAAGCACCCAGCACCCACCAGGCCATCAGACTGGCCATGGTGGCCCCGGCCAGAATAATCTCAGGCCCCGTGAGGCTCTCAGCAACATCAAGCTGCCGCGCCAACCATTGGCCCGTGGGTGCTGCAAAAATCAGCCCGAAGGCAAGGCCGGTGAAAAACCGGCTGGCCGCCTCGCGGCGCGAGTGCGGCAACAGATAGATGAGGGAAATGGCAGCCCCCGCCACCGCCCCGCAAACCCGCGCCCCCCACAAAGGCGCGTCGGGGGTGAAGTCACTCATTTTATTAACCTTTTCGCGTTATGATTGTTGAGAATTTGATATGCAATTTCGCTGAAATTGATGAAGTTTGAATCAAATGAATCCCTTGTGGGTACATGTTCACAGGGTGATTCATCTGGTTGATGTTTTGGGTGAAGGACTTGAGAGATTGAGTCTGGTGACGGCGGGTTTGGGTGTAGCTCGCGCTTTGCGCGCCCCCTCATCCCCCTGCCGGGA
>DNPN01000274.1:14726-19655 GCA_003501385.1 Rhizobium sp.
CCCTCATCCCCCTGCCGGGACCTTCTCCCCGCAGGCGTGAAGATATTGGCGGCACCGCCCTGCCCATCTCACAGGTCTTCAGGACGTCACAAGCTATTGGTATTATCCAAACGCCAACAACATGGTCTCTTCTCCCCGACGGGGAGAAGGTGGTGGCAGCCGGATGAGGGGGCGAAGCCATATCACTCCACCCCATACCCCACAGCTTGCCGCTTCTCTTCATCGCTGAGGAAGCTCGCCGCCCCCACCCGCGACCACAGCGCATCGCGTTCAGACGACAGCCCCTCAACCTGATCCAGATCGGGCCGCAGTTCCAGCACCTCGCCAAAAGCATCAGAGAAAAACCCCGAAAGGCTGGCAGCCGTGCGCCGCAGCAATGGCAGCACCGTCAATCGATAGAGCGCCCGATTGGCCTCCTGATAATTGGCATAGGTATTATCACCGGGAATGCCCAGCAACATCGGTGGCACCCCCAAAGACAGCGCAATGTCACGCGCCGCCCCATTGCGGGCATCGACAAAATCCATATCGCGGGGGGTGAGGCTCATGGCTTTCCAATCCAGCCCGCCCTCCAGCAACATCGGGCGGCCTGCTTGCATTGGGCCGGAATAGCCCTGCTCCAGCTCCTCTTTCAGCCGCTCATATTGCTCCGGCGGCAGGTTGCCGCCCTCCTTGGGCTGATAGACCAAGGCCCCGGAAGGCCGCGCCGAATTGTCCAGCAGCGCCTTGTTCCAGCTGGCCGCTGCATTGTGCAAATCCAGCGCCGCATGGGCTGACGCCAGGGGTGCATAGCCAGAATTATCCTCCAGCGGATGAAACAGCCTGAAATGCAAAATCGGCAGCGGTTCGCCATCGGCTGGAATGCGCTGGCTGGCACCGCTTGCGCGATAATCATAAGCCACCGGCCAGCCGTCTGGCCCCTCCACCACGTTGACCCGGTCTGGCCGCAGCAGATGCAACTCCATCAACCGCCCACCTAGCCACAAGGGCCGCAGGTAAGCATTGCCCGACAGCAGCAAATGGCCGTAGAGTGCTTCCAGAAAATCCACCCCGGTGGCGCGGGCATTAGGCCGTGATAACAGCACCAGTGCCGGATGATCGCTCAATTCGCGATCTCCATCATAGGCCAAAAGCGGCACAGCGGCGGCGGCTTCTGACACCAGCCGCACCGCCCGATGCGCCACCGGATTGCCCATAAACCCGCCGCGTGAAAGCGCCGCATAAGAGCGCCCCAGGCCAGAACCAGCCACGCCAGACATCAGCATGGCCAAGCCACCACGCGGTGGCTTTATCGCTTTCGCATCCGTTACCGGGCGTGCAGTATCAGCCCGCCTCCATGCTCCCAAGAAAGAACGGGGTAAGCGAAAAGAAGACAGCATGATTTTCTCCTGAAATAATGGCTCTGTTTTAGGCTGGCAACCCGGCCAAAATCACCTTGGCATGCCCGGCCACCACATCGGCCCGGTCCAACCCATTGACGATGCGCCGGGCATTGACCCAATCAGCGCCATCCTTGCTGAAATAATCGCCGAGCTTGCGGCCGGAAAACAGACCATCGCGCATGCCCACCACCAGAATATCCGCGGCAATCTTCATTTCCATGGCCAAAGCCGGATTGCTGGGCAGACCAATCCCCAAGGCCTCGCCGATGATCTTATAATTTCGCTGAAATGTCAGTTGCACAAAGCCACGGCCAAACCAGCTGCGCCCCTCCGCGTCGGGTCGCCAATAAGGCGCACTCACCTGCGGCAGTTTCCCCGCCTGAAAGGCACGCTCCAAACGGGCAATCGCCTGATCATCGCTGGCTGCCAATGTTTCGCGCACCGGCTGCAAGTGCCCCGCCGTTTCGTGAAAGGCGGTGGCCAGCACATAGACCAGTTGGCGCGGATCATTGCTCTGGCCATTGCGGCTCCAGCTCGCCACAATGGCATCAACACCTTGCACCTGTGGCTGGCTGATCTGGCCACCAAAAAGCGCGTGGCGAAGATGGTCAAAAAAAGCTTTCAGCTGCGTATCATTCATCAACGATATGTTTCCCCTACATCAATAGGGGGTCTGTTCGACGCGATGCGAAAAAGACCCAAAAAAAACTTGGAAATTAAATCGTTTAAACGAAATTCAATCGTTTAACGAACATGTGAGCAGTATTTACAAAGATTTAAGCCTGTGGAACTTATCGCCCCAGCGCTCGTTATGGGCAGCGTAACAAGCAATCTTGCCATGATGGCAATAGATGACAGGAGACCTGAGATGGACGCCAAGAGCAACACCCAGATCAACAACGTGATCGCAGAAGCCAGCAAGACCATTCCCAGCCATATCGTTGAGCGCCTTGAGTCCGAATGGCGTCAGATGCGCCAGACCGCGCCACAGCCTGTGCAGGCTTCCAAATAAGATCAAACACTTCAGCTCAAAGAGTACGAATGCGTGGCTCGCCAGCACCTTCCAGTAGAAGTGCCGTCAGCGCCCAGACCAAGGCATCCAGCCGGTCCGGCGAGCGACCACTGGAAAGGCCATCCGGGCCAAAATCACACATTTGATCTTCCAAATCGCTCATCCGGGCCGCGTGCAACACGCGGCCTTGCTCATAAAGGGCTGCCACGGGTTCTGCCCGCAAAAACTTGCCGCGTGTGGCCCGCACCATGCGAATGGGCAGGTTGGCATCGACACTTTTAAGCAGCGCCCCCACCATTTCACCACCCTGATTGACCTCGGCCACCACCCGATCTGCCTCAAACCGCCGATAAGCGCGCACCACCGCCGTGGCCCAGCCCGCTGGGCTTTCGCCCGTCACCGAACAATCGGCCAGCACCACGGCGCGGCCCGTGCGATCCAGCCCCGCCACCACAATACCGCAGACCGATTGCGGCCCGGCCCCGGAGGGTGGATCAACCCCAATGACAATACGGTTTAGCGGCTCCTTGAGGCGAATGGTCAGCGCTTCCAGTTGATCACGCCGCCACAGGGCATCTTCGCGGTCTTCAATCAGCTCGCCATCCAGCTCTTGGCGCCCCAGCCGCGTGCCACCATAGCGCGCCTGCAAGGATTCAATAAAGCCGGGGGCCAGATTGCCCGCATTGCCAAAGGTAGACAGCCGCGACAATCGCGTGCCGGGGTCTTTCAGCAGGCGTCTCAGGATCGGCACCGGGCGGGGGGTGGTGGTGATGACTTGGCGGATATCATCGCCCAGCCGCAGGGAAAATTGCAGCATATCAAAGGTTTCATCGGCATATTTCCATTTGGCAATCTCATCACACCAGGCATAATGAAATTGCGGGCCGCGCAGGCTTTCCGGGTCTTCCGAGGAAAACATTTGCGCCACCGAACCATTGGGCCACACCAGCCTGCGGCGTGAAATCTCCACATCTGGCCGTTTATGCCGGGCAATGCGGGCAATGCCGGAAAGGCCATCCACCATCACTTCACGGGCATCGCCAAGCGTTTCGGCCACCAGTGCAATGCGCAAGGTTGATTTTTCGCCCCTTGAGGCAATCTCATGAATCCATTCCGCCCCTGCCCGCGTCTTGCCAGACCCGCGCCCGCCCATCAGCAACCAATTGCGCCACGCCCCCGGCGGCGGCGCTTGCAACGGATGCCGCAGCAGCGCCCAACTCTGCGCCAGCCGCCGCAGTGTGGCCAGTTCCAACGCATGAAACACGCCGCTGACATCGGCAGACAACGACGTCTCCCTCTCGAGCGCCTCGTGTCGTTCGCCGATGTGGGTGGCGAGATCAAACCCCACCTCGCGCACAGCCAAAACAGTATCGCGCAAGATTTTGATGTCGCTGTGCAGGCTTTGCAATGCCGATGAGCCACCCTGCAGGGACGCCAGAAGGGCCGAAGGGGCCGTGCCGGAAATCAGAGCTTTTCGTTTTCCTGTCACGGGCATGTCCTAATTCATTCAATATGTTCTATGGATTTTCATCACGAAGGCGGGTCCACGCCAGCGGTATGGGCCTTGTTCTTCCAATCGGCAAACAGCAGTTGGGCTTTGGCCTCGGCCTGCGTCTCCACCAGAGCCAGCAAACGCGCCTGTGCGGCATCAAGGGTCTCGCTGCTGCTTCCGGCGCGGTCTTCCTCGGCTTCACGGTCGCGGGCCAATTGCCGCTGCAACGCATCGATTTTTTCCAAGGTGCGGACAATCACCGACATGGCATCGGATGCCGCCTTCAAATCTGCCCGAGCCAGCTTGGCCGCCGCATCATCCTCACCGCGCATGAGCGCTTCTGCCCCTTCGCGCAGAATGCGAAATTGCTCAAATTGAGCCCGCATCTCCTGCGTCAGATCGTTGAGCAGATCAGCATAAAGGGCGTGCAAGGTGGCAAGATCGGCCGCCTTGATTTCGAGTTGCTCGCGCGGTGCATCGGCGCTCAGAACCGGCAAAGGCCAGTGGCCAAACAGGGAAAAATCAATGGAGTCCATGAGAACAATCTCCCGACAGTCCGCTCAAATGTTGTTTCCGCAGATGTGCAACAAACCATAAGGCAATAAAAAAGGCCCACCAAAGTGGACCTTGTTCAAACTCAATTCCGGTTACTGTGCCCAATATCTCGTTGCGATCTCTCGCCGTGCCGCAGTTTTCCGACTGTATAGAAACACTATCAAATGACCGTCACACCGTCAAGGACATTTTTCCTATTTGAGATTTTTTTCTTATTTTTCTTTCATCACCTCACAGCAAGGCATTCAAAAAGCGCCTGCTGCGACGCGCAGCCCTAACAGTATGTCCTGGAGTCTGTCGGGTTCTTTTGTTTTCGTTTGTCTTTTCGGGAAAACCGGGTTCCACTTTTCCCTGACAAACTCTAGACCTGCCGCCTTGCACCAATGGCGAACCTACGCGCCACCTACAGCCCCGTGCACACTAAAGCCTGTCGCAGTGAATAGGATTCACTGCGACAGGCTTTATCTCTTATTTAGCCGCATGTACGT
>DNPN01000274.1:19935-20325 GCA_003501385.1 Rhizobium sp.
GACAATAAAACGCGACATGCTTTATATAGCGTACAAAGGTTGTCTATAGCTCTTTATATCTGCTGCATAACGCATACGGAAGCCAAACAGCCCCCCCCTAAAAAGAGCCATTTTGCGCAAAGCCGATTTAACCTAGCTTGCCAGCAAAACCGGGGTATAACCCGCATCCCGAATGGCAGTTTCCGCCTGTTGCGCACTGCCTTCAACCTGCACCTGATGCAAACCCAGATCAACAGCAACTGTCGCTCCGGGCAAATGCTCAGCCAATGCTTCGCGGATGCTGCGCTCGCAGTGACCGCAGGTCATATCTTCAACGTAAAACTTGACTCGATCAGCCATCAGACACTCTCTTCACTCAGCTCAAACCTAGTGCACTGACGCATTCACTTC
>DNPN01000274.1:20717-22975 GCA_003501385.1 Rhizobium sp.
GAAAAGACAAACGAAAACAAAAAGAGCTAGAGTCTATCTGATTCAATCTGAACCTGACAGACTCTAGCATGGATGCGCGCAAAAGCATCACTCAACGATTGCCCGCATCTTCAAGCGCCACAGCGCCAAGGTTGCCGCCATCCAGCACCTCAGAAGGCGCGCCAGACAAATTGTCGAGAATCGGGCATTCTGGCCTGTCGCCGTCCTCACAACGATCCACAAGGTTTTTCAATGTGTCAGCCATAGCACGCATGGCCTCCATTTTTTCGTCCAGTTCCCTGAGGTGATCCAGGGCAACCGCACGCACATCATCATTCTTGCGCGACGTGTCGCTCCAAAGCGCCAGCAATCGCTCTGTTTCTTCCAGCGAAAATCCAAGTGTGCGGGCGCGACGGACAAACCGTAGGCGATGCACTTCGTTATCCCCGTAAACCCGATAGTTACTTGAGGTGCGACGCTCTGGCATAACCAAACCGATTTCCTCATAATAACGGATCATTTTCGCGGAAACGCCGGATGCGGCTGCGGCCTCTCCGATATTCATTACACGTCCTTCCTGCACTGCAATCAAAGATGGTAAATTTTTCACTTGTATTCCCAATTCATTGCCACAATTAACTTTAACGATCAATATATGAGAAACGAACAGCGATAAAAAACATCCAAAATCTGCCCAAGCATTTTACTTAAAGTTGAATTATATGGAAATTCCTGCAAATTCGGATAGGCTGAAGTCCAACAATGATCATTCTGGCACAGAAAACACCAGAATGCCCATCATCCATCCAATATCTCTGATAAATCACATTCAGCACGATAAGGCTCAAGACTTTGCCTTATCCTGCGCTTTACACTCTCAGGTATGCCTTTTCCGCGACCACTCACCCCCTTGTTGAACCGGGATTCACCAACAGCCTTGCGCTCACTCAACTTGTCTGTCAATTTTTCCATATCAACAAAGTCGGGTCCGATGAAATTCGCTATTCTCTCGGCCAGGACCCGCTTATCCCCGAGAAAATCCCGCTCGTAGGAGACCCAGCAAGGCTTCACCAGCCCCATCTCCTCGCATCGTTTCCAGCTCATATAGAATTGCACATACCAAGCCAGCTGGCGATCGACAAGCAACATGAAGCGCGTCTCCGCATCCAGTTGGCGGTAGTTATGCGGCATCGCGTCCGAGAAATACATAGCGTAGGTATCACGCCAGCTCTCATCCGTCTCGCGCGCACGGCAATACATATCATCCAGACTTACAAGACTATCTTCGATATTACGATAGGTGATGATTGGCCGAATATTATAGAGTTCCAATTGCTGGCATAGGTAAGGCGTGCAGCGGACGTGGTGTTGTGCGACATAGCCGCCACCGTTGCTGCCGTGCTTGAGCAGCGCCAGTTCATCCGTTTCCTGTTCCCGCAGGGTAATACCCATGGAATAAGGCGCTTGCGTTGAAAAGCTTGACGCCATCAACGAAGCCCCTCTGACATCCAAAACAGATAACAAACAATTGGTGATAAAGGTGGAGGCTGACTTTGGAAAGCAAGCCACAAGAACATTGGGCTGCCGCGCCCGGGAAGCCGCAAGCCGCGCCCGCATAATCGCTTCACCAAACTCAGGCATCGTAATGGCTAAACTGCTTGCCACCTCGTCATTCATCTTCGGAACATAAAACGGATGAGCGAGGCTGAAAATGCCGGCAATGGCAAAGGCATCCGCAGGATCTGACTGAAGAAGAAACGCATCAAATTGCTCGCGAACCTGCTCCACATCCGTCAAATACGACACATTGCGGATGACATCAGCGAGCGCAGGCCAGTTCGTCATAAGAATACCCTTCACAATCAACAGATGAGCGAACAACAGCTCTTGGCACAGACAGATTCACGCGACGCACAAAACAAACCGAGAATAAACAGCTCTCTTCCCTGCTCAACCACCCCTGAAACCCACTTGAAATTCAGCAGACGAGGTAAATGACAGCGAAAGTAACGCATCAATTGCATCGAGATTATTATGCGTTATAACTTACTTCAGGCTTGCGGAGCCATTCACCACTGCGCGGGCACACCTAAAGCATGTCGCGTTTTATTGTCCTCAATAAAACGATAACGTACATGCGGCTAAATAAGAGATAAAGCCGGTCGCAGTGAATCCTATTCACTGCGACAGGCTTTAGACCCCCCCTTTCAAAAATATCGAAGGCCCCTTGATATCGGGCTTTATCGATCCATATATAGATCATGGACGATATATACACA
>DNPN01000083.1 GCA_003501385.1 Rhizobium sp.
GGAAAAGCGGGTTCCACTTTTCCCTGACAAACTCTAAAGCCTGTCGCAGTTAATAGGATTCACTGCGACAGGCTTTATCTCTTATTTAGCCGCATGTACGTTATCGCTTTATTGAGGACAATAAAACGCGACATGCTTTAGTGCATGTCGCGTTCAACTGGAATCAGTTGAACGATAACGGAGATGCTCAAGAAACGAGGATAAGCGCGGTTCCCTTGAATCCAACAGAATGCGCCGCGCTTTATCCCTGTTTGCGGCGCAGGTGTTCATCCAGCCGTGGCATGATTTCCACGAAATTGCAGGGTCGGTGGCGATAGTCCAACTGATATTGCAAAATTCCGTCCCAGGCATCCTTGCAGGCCCCCGGTGATCCCGGCAGCACGAAGATGAAGGTCTGATTGGCAAGGCCAGCAGTCGCGCGCGATTGCATGGTGGATGTGCCGATCTTGTCGTAGGAAATTCGATGGAACACGGCGGAAAAGCCATCCATTCGCTTCTCAAACAGCGGCTCCAACGCATCGGGTGTCACATCGCGGCCGGTAAAGCCGGTTCCGCCGGTGGTAATCACCACATCAACGCTATCGGCCAATGTCCATGCCCGCACTTGATTAACGATGCGGTCTGCATCATCAGGAATGATCGCGCGATCCACCAACTGATGGCCTGCCTCCTTGATGCGCGCTTCCAGCACATCGCCGGAACGGTCATCGGCCAAGGAACGGCTGTCAGACACGGTCAGGACAGCAATGCCCAGGGCGATAAATTCTCGTGTTTCATCCAGTTTTGACATGTCACACCTCTGAAACCGATTTTAAAGCTTGAAAATACCAATCCGGCTTGATGGCCTGAAGGGTTGTCTTAGCCTTTTCCGCTTTTTCAAGGCTGGGGTAAAGACCAAAACATGTCGCACCCGAGCCGGACATGCGGGTCAAGGCCGCGCCGCTCTCACGAAGCAGTTGCGAAATTTCCGCAATCTCTGGGCAGAGTTGACGGGCAACTGGCTCCAGATCATTGCGCATGGCCGCCAAGGCCTCCAACCAGTCGCCTTGCTCCGACGTTGTGGGAAGTGTTGCAATCGGGGCAAAATCCCGCCGGGTGAGGGCTTTGAAAATAGCCGGGGTCGAGACGCTTTTCAAGGGATTGCCAAGCACAAGGCCAAAGCTGGGCAGGTGGGGCACAGGCGTTATCTCGTCGCCAATGCCGGTAGCGCGAAGCGGTCTGCCTCTCAGGCACATAGGCACATCCGCGCCCAGCGTGAGAGCAATGGAATGCAGGCTCAAAGCGGGCAGGGGCACATCCCAAAGCCGTAGCAGCGCCCGCAGCGTGGCTGCCGCATCGGCAGAGCCACCGCCAATGCCAGAGGCAATCGGCAGGTTCTTCTCAAGATGGATGGCAACGGCAGGCGCAGACCCACCATGTTGCAGTACGGCTGCCCGCAGCTGATCCCTTGCGCGGATCACCAGATTGTCACTCAGCGCTTCCTGCTGCATCAGCGTTGAAAACGCACCCGAAAGGGTGAATGCATCCTGTTCGGCCAAAGACACGCGAATCACATCGCCATGATTGGCAAAGGTCACCAGTGAGTCGAGAAGATGATAACCATCTTCTCGACGCCCTGTTACATGCAGCGCAAGATTGATCTTGGCAGGTGCGATGTCACGATACTCACGCATCACCTGTCACCGAACCGTCAGCGGCTTATGGCTTCTTTTCCGGCTCAGCCGGAGCGACCTTCGGCTCTGCGGGCTTGGCATCGGGAGTGGTTGCCGGGGCCGGATCGGTGGCGGGTGCCGCAGCAGGGGCAGGCGCTGCCGGAGCAGGCTGGGCCTCAGGAGCAGCGGGAGCCGGTGCTGGCGTTGCAGGTTCCGCTTTTGGTGCCTCGGCGGGCGTTACCGCAGGTGCAGCCTCTGGCTTGGCTTCCGTGGTGTTCGTCTCAGTTGTGCTGGTGTGTGGCAGATCCGGCAGGCCTTTTTCCAGCTTTTCCTGAATTTTCGTGGGCAGATCCAGATCAGGGTCGGCCTTGAAGGCCAGCGCCTGACGCCATTGGAACGTGGCTTCCAGCTTGCGGCCAACGCGCCAATAGGCATCGCCGAGATGGTCGTTGATGGTGGCATCGCCTGCCTTCAGCTGCACGGCGCGCTCAAGCTCGGTCACGGCATCATCAAACCGACCGAGGCGGAAATAGGCCCAGCCGAGGGAATCAACGATATAGCCATCATCCGGCTTCAGCTCGACCGCCTTTTTGATCATCTCGAGCCCCTTCTCGAGATTGCGGTTCATATCCACCCAGGAATAGCCAAGATAGTTGAGAACCTGCGCCTGATTGGGGTTCAGCTCCAGCGCCTTGTTGAAGTTTGGTTCTGCCTTGTCCCATTGCTTGAGACGCTCATAGGCAATGCCACGCTGGAAAAACACCGGCCATTGGTTCTTGTCCGGCGTTGGTCCCAGTATGTCGACGGCCCGATCGTAATTGGCGGCCATCTCCGTATAGTCCTTGGAATCCGACAGCACACTGCCATAGGCCAGATAGCTGCGAATATCCGATGGATCCGATTCGATCAGCGATTTGAGATGGGCCTTGGCCTCATCCACTTTGCCAGTCTCGGCCAGGGCGATGCCCAGCTGCATTTCGGAAATGCGCAGCATCGGCGAATCCGTTGGCACCTGCTTGTAATAGGTAATGGCCAGATCGGTCTGCTTGTTGCCCTCGGCAATGCCGCCGAGCATGATCAGTGTGTCTGCGCTCTTCGGCGCGAGGGCGCGTGACAGTTGAAGATACAGCGCCACAGTGTCCTGCGCACCCTGACGGTTCAGGGCACCGCCGAGCGAAAACAGCACAGAGGCTGCACCTTCTTGCGCATTGCTGACCAATTGATCAGGCACGGTGCCCTTTTCAATCCGCTCACGCATGGCTTTGAACGGCGCATAGTTGTTGATCAGGGCTTCGCCTGCGGCAATGCTATCCAGCGCTTTTTGCTTGTTGCCATCCTTGGCTTCCAGAGTGGCAAGGGCCAGAACGGCACGCAGAAAGGTGTCTGGTGCAGTTGCGCCGCCTTCGCGGTCGGTGACAACGTTGGTCAGATAGGTGCGAGCCTTGGCCGTGTCACCCTTGATAGCAGCCATAGCGCCGGCATTGTAATTCTTGAAAACGCCATACCAGCTAGGACCTTTCAGCTTGTCCAGATCGGACAGCGCTTCCTTGGTGCGGCCTGCACCCGCCTTGGCCCACGCCACCAGCAGAGCATTGGTCAGGCGGTCCAGATCGTTTGGCCCTTTATAGGCCAGGATTTTCTCTGCTGATTTGTATTCGCGCTCCTGAATGGCCTTCAGGCCGCGGGCAATATTGGTGATGCGGTCAACAGCCTTGTCATTGCGCAATTCCTGGGCAATTTTCACGCCCTCATCAAAGCGACCGGCCATGAACAGCGATAGCATCAGGCTTTCGCGGATTTCCAGATCATCGGGCTGGAAACGCAGTGCCTTTTCATAAAGCGGCACGGCGTTGTCAAAATCGCGATCAGAATTTGCGGTACGGGCGGCCAAATAAGCGCCTGCAAAGGTATCAACACCATCCAGATCCAATGCGCTGGCAGTTGCTTTCGAGTCATCTTCTTTGGTGGCGTTGGCCGCTGCCGGACCAACGAAAATGGCGGAGCTCAGAGAAGCCAAAAGCAGCAGCGCGGTGCCTGTGGTGAAGCGTTTGGCAAACATCTGCCGCATGAAAAAGCCTTTCAACCATGATCACCGGCGAGATAGCCGGATCGGGAAATTCCACAACGGCCTGTGCCAAAAGATGCGCACAAAGGTCGCCTTAACACTCTCTATCAACTGCACAATTTTCTCCTTAAATCGATTCCGACCTAAGGAATTATGCAGTAGACCACTCGGTGGTGATCATAACGCTCTTTCCAAGAGCGAAACTGACCACCATTATGCCGGTCGCGAAGCAGACCAATATCATTTAAGTGGCCTGCCCTCATCTAGCCAGTCAACGTCTAGGAAAAAGCATGGCTTTTTTGAGTAGATTTTGAGAAAAAAGGCTCAACTGACACGCTCGATACAAAAATCGATCACATCCATGAGAGCATCCTTCCACGCGCTGTCTGGCACGGGGGCCAGCGCGTCGCGGGCCACATCGCCATAGTGAATGGCGCGGGCGACGGTGTCGGAAAGGCCGTTGTATTTGGTAATCAGCCCCATGGCCTTTTCCAGATTGGCATCCGTGCTGTTGCCGCCTTCAATGGCATCGCGCCAGAAGCCGCGTTCAGTCTCATTGCCGCGCCGGTAGGCAAGAATGACTGGCAGCGTGATCTTGCCTTCGCGGAAATCATCGCCGGTGTTCTTGCCAAGCTCTGCTGCCTTGCCTCCGTAATCCAGCGCGTCATCGACCAACTGGAAAGCAAGGCCAAGGTTCATGCCGTAGGATTTCAGCGCATTGCGGGTGGCGCGGTCGGTGCCTGCCACAATCGGGCCAACTTCGGCTGCTGCTGCAAACAGCGCCGCCGTCTTGGCGCGGATCACGGCCTGATAATCATCCTCCGTGGTTTCCATATTCTTGGCCACGGACAATTGCAACACTTCGCCCTCGGCAATCACCGAGGCGGCGGTGGAGAGCACATCCAGTGCCTCCAGCGAGCCGACTTCCACCATCATGCGGAAGGATTGGCCGAGCAGAAAATCGCCCACCAACACGCTGGCCTGATTGCCCCAAATCATCCGGGCTGTGGATTTGCCCCGGCGCAAATCGCTCTCATCCACCACGTCATCATGCAAAAGCGTGGCGGTGTGCATGAATTCCACGCTGGTGGCGAGCTTGATATGATGATCGCCCTCATAGCCGAACATGGCGGCGGAGGCCAAAGTGAGCATCGGACGCAGGCGCTTGCCACCGGATGAAATCAGGTGGTTGGCCACTTCCGGAATCATTTCCACGTCTGAGCCAGCCTTGGACAGAATCAGTTGGTTGACCCGTTCCATGCTGCTCTTGGTTAAATCAACCAAGGGCTTCACTGAGGCCTGTTTGTTTTTCTTGTCACCAAGCGGTATCACTGCACCCAAGGTCGCGGACTCCTGTTTACCCCACAACGGGATGATTGAAATTTCTGCCACATGCGCCGTTAACAGGTGTTTCATCGGCGCAATAGCGAAAACTGGTTTCATCTCGTCTGCTTTAGCATAAAAAGCCTATGGCGGCGGGGCAAGAGCGGAATTACCGTATCCCGCAGATTTGATAGGACGAATCATCGCATGCAGGAAATTATTCGCACCAACGACCCCGTTTTGCTCTCATTTGCCGAAAGCCTGATGAAGGATGCCGGCATCCAATGCCTGATCGCCGATCAGGCCATGAGCATTATGGAAGGCTCGCTCGGGTTGTTGCCACGCCGATTTCTGGTTGTTTCTGACCAAGTGGTGCAGGCGCGGCGCATTTTAAGCGATGCCGGGCTTGAGGGCGAATTGCGGAGCGATCCGGCGTGAGTGAGGCAGAGGCGATGTCGGAAGACGGCGCGGCAGAAACCATAGACGCCTTTCATCGTGGCCGGTTCTATCTGGTACAGCCCAAAGGGCGTGGCCACCGTGCGGGCATGGATGCCATGCTGCTGGCCTCAATGATTACAGATGATGGCCTGCTTCAGGTTGCCGATCTGGGCGCGGGCGCGGGTGGTGCCGGTCTGGCTGTCGCCTCCCGCTTGCCTCACGCGCAGGTGACGCTGGTGGAGCGTTCACCCGACATGCTGGGTTTTGCCGAAAAAACACTGGCTCTCACGGAAAATGCCCATATCAAGGACAGGGTGAGCCTGATCGCTGCCGATGTGACCCTGACAGGCAAAGCGCGCCATGCCGCAGGTCTGATCGATAACGCCTTTGATCATGTGATCATGAACCCGCCTTTCAACGATGGCCGCGACCGCCTGACGCCCGACAGTTTGAAGGCAGAGGCCCACGCCATGAGCGATGATCTGTTCGAGCACTGGTTGCGCACGGCAGGTGCGATTTTACGCCCCGGCGGGCAATTGTCTCTCATCGCCCGTCCGCAATCGATTGCCGATATTATTGCGGCCTGCGGCAAGCGGTTTGGCGGCATCGAGATCACGCTGGTTCATCCGCGCGAGGGGGAAAGTGCCATTCGCTTGTTGTTGACAGCCATCAAAGCTTCGAAAGCAAGGCTGGCCTTTCGCAGTCCGCTGATCATGCATGGCGCTGATAGCCACGCCTTTTTGCCGCAGGTGGATGCGCTCAGCAATGGCCGGATGGGATATCGGCGTTTCGACCACAAAGCGCGATGAAAACGGCAAAATGAACGGCAGCCATTGCGTTTGTCACGCCATATCTTACATGACAGCCTCAAGACGATAGCAAAAAGGGTGTCATGGCATGGCGGGTCTGTTGAAGCGATTGGTTCCCAAGCGGTTTCGCAAAACCGAGATTGTGATTCCCGTGGTGCTATTGCACGGCGCAATCATGAGCGGCGGCAGTCGTTTTCGCCCGGCGTTGAACCTCGCAACCGTTGGTCCGCTGTTGGAAAAGGCGTTCAAGAGCAAGGAAAGCCCGGCGGTGGCGCTTTCGATCAATTCTCCCGGTGGCTCGCCCGTGCAATCGCGGATGATTTATCAGCGCATTCGCTCTCTTGCCGAAGAGCATAACAAGACCGTTTTGGTGTTTGTGGAAGATGTGGCAGCCTCTGGCGGCTATATGATTGCCATTGCAGGCGATGAGATCATTGCCGATCCCACTTCGATTGTTGGCTCGATTGGCGTGGTGTCGGGCGGCTTTGGCTTTCCTGAGCTGTTGAAGAAAATCGGCATTGAGCGGCGCGTCTATACGGCAGGCGAAAACAAGGTGATGCTGGATCCGTTCCAGCCGGAAAAGCCAAGCGATATCGAGTATTTGAAGACGCTTCAGCTCGATATTCACGAGGTTTTCATTGATATGGTCAAGCAGCGTCGCGGCATTCGATTGGTGGATGATGCGGCTGTGTTTTCCGGCCTGTTCTGGACCGGGCGCAAGAGTTTTGAACTGGGCCTGATTGACGGGCTTGGCAGTTTGCGTGAAACCATCAAGGCCCGTTATGGCAAATCGGCCAAGCTGGAATTGATCTCTGCGCACAAGGGCCTGTTTGGCCGCGTCCGTCCCGGTATTCAAAACGCGCTTGGGAATCCAGAGCAATTGGCCGCTGCTGCCGCGTCGGGGCTTGCCGAGACCATGGAAGACAGGGCATTGTGGGCGCGGTTTGGACTCTAGAGTTTGTCAGGAAAAGTGGAAACCGGTTTTTCTGATCAGACAAACTCAAACAAGGGTAAGGTTTAGCATCCGGCATGGCGCGCATTCTGTTTTTTCTGATCCTGATTGGGGTCGGCTATTGGTATTATCGCCGCTTTACCCGCGATGCGGAGAAAGTGGTGCGCCGCGCCCGGCAAAAAGAGCGCGAGCGTGAAACCGGCGCAATTGCCACCTTGGTGAAAGACCCCAAAACCGGCGAATATCGTGTTCAGGATGACGAGTAGAGTTTAACTGTCTAAAGCCTGTCGCAGTGAATAGGATTCAATGCGACCGGCTTTATCTCTTATTTAGCCGCATGTACGTTATAGTTTTTGTGCGGAC
>DNPN01000156.1:0-736 GCA_003501385.1 Rhizobium sp.
AATGCGAGATGCGGCCAACCTGAATGCGAGCGCGGTCATCTTTCAGGAAGTCCTTCAACCGCTTTTCGACAGCGCGATTGTTGCGCTTTTCTTCCATGTCGATGAAATCGATGACAATCAGGCCGGCAAGGTCGCGCAGACGCAGCTGACGGGCAACTTCTTCGGCCGCTTCCAGATTGGTCTGAAGGGCGGTGTCTTCGATGGAATATTCGCGGGTAGAGCGCCCGGAGTTGACGTCAATCGACACCAGCGCTTCGGTCTGGTTGATGATGATGTAACCACCGGATTTCAGCGTGACCTGCGGCTGCAACATCCGGTCCAGCTGCGCTTCGATGCCGGAGCGCGAGAAGATCGGATGAATGTCGCGGTAAGGCTGAACAACCTTGGCATGGCTTGGCATCAGCATCTTCATGAAGTCTTTCGCTTCACGATAGCCTTCTTCGCCAGAAACGATGATTTCGCTGATGTCCTTGTTGTACAGGTCGCGAATGGAGCGCTTGATCAGCGAACCTTCTTCGTACACCAGACAAGGAGCCATGGAGCTGAGGGTCAATGTACGAACATTTTCCCACAGGCGCATCAGGTATTCAAAATCGCGTTTGACCTCAACCTTGGTGCGGTTGGCACCCGCGGTACGCAGAATAACGCCCATGCCCTGAGGAACCTCCAGCTCACGCGCCACTTCCTTCAACCGCTTGCGGTCGGCAGGGCTGGTGATCTTGCGGGAAATGCCGCC
>DNPN01000156.1:980-6956 GCA_003501385.1 Rhizobium sp.
TGATCTTGCGGGAAATGCCGCCGCCACGTGCCGTGTTGGGCATCAGAACCGAATAACGGCCTGCCAGCGACAGGTAGGTGGTCAGAGCAGCGCCCTTATTGCCGCGCTCTTCCTTGGCCACCTGTACCAGCAAAATCTGCCGACGCTTGATGACTTCCTGAATGCGATATTGCTTACGCGGTGTGCGACGAACGCGGTCTGGAACTTCTTCCATCGCATCTTCTGCGCCGACAGATTCGATGACTTCCTTTTCGCCATCGTCGTCATCATCGTCGTCATCATCGTGATCGCGACGACCGCCGGTATCTTCCGAAATCGAATCCGTATCCACCACGGCAGCAATTGTGCCGCGGGTGGGGCCGTCATCTTCGCCGCCTTCGTCGCTTTCAACGGCAACGACTTCCTGTTCGGTTTCAACAGCATCCGCCTTTTTGCGTGGCTTGCGCGGACGGCGAGCCTTTGGCTTAGGCGTTTCTTCGACAACAGCCTCGGCCTCAACCGTATCAGAGGTCTCAGTGTTCGCCTCTGGTGCAACAGCTTCAGCCGTCTCTACAACGGGTTCTGCTTCTGCAGCGGCGGATACGTCCGGGATCGTCTTGGTTGCTTTCTTGGCAGCCAGCCCAGCAACTTCTTCAGCCTCGTTGGCGAATTCTGCTGGATCAGAAATGGTTGGCTGGTCTGCATCGGCTGGGTCGGTGCCTTGCCTGGACGTGCTGCGAGGCTCAAAATCGCCATCATCGTGGCGACCATGTTCTTCGGCTTCTGCCTTCAGAAGGGCCTGACGATCCGCAAGCGGGATCTGATAATAATCCGGATGGATTTCCGCAAAGGCCAGAAAGCCATGGCGATTGCCACCATAGTCCACAAAGGCGGCCTGTAGCGAAGGCTCTACCCTCGTTACTTTTGCAAGATAAATATTTCCGCGGATCTGTTTCTTGTGCTGAGACTCGAAATCGAATTCTTCAATTCTGTTACCGCGTACGACAACGACGCGTGTCTCTTCCTCGTGAGACGCGTCGATAAGCATTTTGTCTGCCATGTAAGCTCTGCTCCTCGGCGCGACCGGTGGCGAGGAATGCCGCAGGCAATGTGCCAAGCGGGTCTGATCTCGTGAGCGATGCGCCGGATATCGGTGCTCTCGTCTGGTCTATTTTTCCTGGCAGCAGTCCAACAGCGTCTGGTCCTTGACGAACCCGAGAGCTGAAGACATGAAACAAAGGCTGCTGCAACGACATCAAATACCAAAACAAAAGCGACAATGCCAAAGGCCCTTATGAGGCCCAATGAATGCTCAAAAGAGCGTTTGGTGGTCTCCCACCCGGTATTCTGCCGGATACTCCGGCTTTAGGATTTCATGTTCGGAACAAAATTGTCTTGGCGGCGGATGAAAAATCAGACAAATGGCGCCAGGTCCTTTTATGGTTGGCAGCCGTCATGATGAATCTATCCCGTCGACAATTTTAACCCTTATTTCTGTTGTATGTTGTCTGTGTCACATTGGCAAGCGGCAAAGCCAACACGGTCATAATATTGATAAGTCCGGTACATTAGAGGTGAGTGATTGTGTCAATCACAGGTGATGGTTGCTGTGGGAGGAAATATCGATAACGCGGGCTTGCTGGCTTGCTGAAATTGCAATCTGTGGTTTTTGTATTGGTGTCATGCATCTTTGAATCGGATGCCTATCCTTTGAACGGGTGAAATTTTATATGCTTGGTTTTGTGACAATGTGCTGTTTCAATAAAGGACTGCTATGAGCGCGGGGGGTATGAACGCGATGCGCGGAGCACGCGCCGGCATGAGATGGTTTGCCTGTTTGATCATCGCGATTGCGAGCTTGCAGTTGGCATCATTCCGTCCCGCCTTGGCCGAGGCTCCGCTGACCGCATTTGCTGCACGCATTGCCGGTGATAATGCCCGCACCCGCATTATTCTTGACTTTCGCGAAAAGCCAGAAGCGACGGTGCGCTATATCGGTAATCCGGATCGGATCGTTGTCGATCTGCCTGCGACGAATTTCAGCTTTCCGACGTCCGCACTTGCGCCGCAGGGCCTCTTTCGAGATATCCGCTTTGGCTCCATTGATGCTACCCATGCGCGTCTGGTGTTGACGGCGCAAAAGCCGACAAAGCTGGTGTTGACCGATATTCGCAAGAATGACGAAGGGGAGGGCTACCGCCTGATCCTTGAGGCAGAAGTGACCGATAGTGAGACCTTTGCCAAGCTAGTGGCCTCTGAGGCGTGGAATGCTGCGGCCTATAACCGCGGCAAGGAAGCGCGGATCGAGCAGGACCCGCCGCCGTCCACGACTGATTTTGTCATTGCCGTTGATGCAGGCCATGGCGGCATTGATACTGGAGCCATTGGCAGAACCACCCATGTGGCGGAAAAGACCATCACACTGGCTTATGCCAAGGCGCTGGTTGCAGATTTAAACAAGAAACCGGGCATAAAGGCCTTTCTCACCCGCGATGCCGATGTGTTTTTGTCCCTATCGGAACGAGTCACGCTGGCACGCCAAAAGGGTGCAAATCTTTTCATCTCGCTGCATGCGGATATGCTGAGCCAGCCGAACATTCGCGGCGCGACCGTCTATACCATTTCCGATACGGCGTCTGACCGGCTGGCCGAAGCGGCGGCGGCGCGTGAAAACCAATCGGACGAGGTTGGCGGTGTTGACACGCCGGTGGCACCCCACGAAGTCTCGGATATTTTGCAGGATTTGACGCGGCGCGAGACACAGGCCTTTTCCATTTCCATGGCCAAAGCGGTGGTTAATCAATTTGAAGGACAAATCAAGCTGATCAACAATCCCCATCGCTATGCGGGTTTCCGCGTGCTTCAGGCGCAGGATGTGCCGTCCATCTTGCTTGAAATGGGTTTTCTCTCCAATAAACAGGATGAGGAATTGCTTTCCGATCCCGCATGGCGGAAAAAGCTGGTGAAGTTGCTTGTGGATGCGGTTGAAGACTATCGCAAACCGTTACTGGCCAACGGTGGATAAGAGTGGGCCAGATGTTCGGCGTATCATGTTGTGAACGGAAAACTGCGGGTAAAACGATGACTAGCCCTAATTTGCGCACATTGTGATATGAACACCGTAAACAGAGGGGAGCGTTGCTGATTAAGCAGCCGCGCCTTGTAATTGCTGGCGTCCTATGCAAAACGCCAGAGGATATGCATTGGTGACTTGCCTTTGCGTGCGAACCGAAAGCGAATGCCGGTAGCGTTACAATGATAAGACTGATTGGGTATCTTTTTGGGTTGGCATCGGTTGTCGCGCTTGGCGCGGCGGCGGTGGCTGCAGTTTATCTGGGTATGGTCAGCAAGGATCTGCCTGATTACGAAGTTCTCAGCCGTTACGCTCCGCCCGTGATGACCCGTATTCACGCCGGCAACGGTGCGTTGATGGCCGAATACGCCCATGAGCGGCGGCTTTTCATTCCCATTCAGGCTATTCCGGATCGCGTCAAGGCTGCCTTTATCTCTGCCGAAGACAAGAATTTCTACACCCACCCCGGAATTGATGTCTGGGGGCTTGGTCGCGCTATTCTGGTGAATTTGCAGAATTTCGGTTCTGGTCGCCGCCCGGTTGGTGCATCGACTATTACCCAGCAGGTGGCCAAGAACTTCCTGTTGTCTTCAGACCAGACCATGGACCGCAAGATCAAGGAAGCCATTCTGTCGTTCCGTATCGAGCAGACCTATTCCAAGGACAAGATTCTTGAGCTTTACCTCAATGAAATCTTCTTCGGCCTGAATTCTTACGGCATCGCCAGTGCGGCGCTGACCTATTTCGACAAGCCAGTCACCGAGTTGACGATTGCCGATACGGCCTATCTGGCGTCGCTGCCGAAGGGGCCAGCCAATTACAATCCTTTCAAGCATCCGCAAGCAGCCCTTGATCGCCGCAACTGGGTTATTGACCGCATGGTCGAAAATGGTTTTGTTGATCAGGCCGATGGCGAGGCGGCCAAAAAAGAGCCTCTGGGCGTCAACGTGCGCCAAAGCGGTGGCACGGTGTTTGCTGCCGATTATTTTACCGAGGAAGTCCGCCGTCAGTTGATCGACAAATATGGCGCAAAATCGCTGTATGAAGGTGGTCTGTCTGTTCGTACTTCGCTTGATCCACGCCTTCAGGTGTTTGCCCGCAAGGCGCTTCAGGATGGCTTGCTCTCTTTCGATGAGCGTCGCGGTTATCGCGGCCCGATCAAACACATTGAGCTGGACGCCGACTGGGGTTCGAAACTGGCTGACATACCGGGCTTGTCGGATGTGCCCGAATGGGATGTGGCCGTGGTGACGGCAGTGTCCAAAACAGGTGTTGATATTGGCTTGCAGCCCGGTCGCGATGATGCTGGCAAGATTTTGCCAGAGCGCATCAAAGGCTCGATCAAAGCCAGTGATATGGATTGGGCCTATCGCTCCGCGAGTGACCGCAAGAGCGCGAAATCGCCTGATGGTGTTTTGCAGCCAGGCGATGTCATCTTTGTTGAGAAAATCGGCGGGGATGGATCAACCAGCTACCGTTTGCGCCAACCTCCAAAAGTGCAGGGCGGCTTTGTGGCCATGGACCCGCACACGGGACGTGTTCTGGCACTGGTTGGTGGCTTTTCCTACGCGCAATCTGAGTTCAATCGTGCCACTCAGGCCATGAGACAGCCCGGTTCATCGTTCAAGCCTTTCGTCTATTCCGCCGCTTTGGACAGTGGCTACACCCCGGCATCTGTTGTGCTTGACGCTCCGGTGGAATTTGTCTCCGGTGGGCAGGTGTGGCGGCCACAGAATGATGGAGGCAGCGCCGTTGGCCCGGCAACGTTGCGATTTGGCATCGAGCATTCGCGCAATTTGATGACGGTTCGTTTGGCCAACGACATGGGCATGAATGTGGTGGCAGAATATGCCGAGCGTTTTGGCATTTATGATCACATGCAGCCTGTGCTGTCTATGTCGCTGGGTGCCGGTGAAACCACGGTGCTGCGCATGGTGTCGGCCTATTCGGTCATTGCAAATGGTGGCAAACAGATCACGCCGACCCTGATTGACCGTATTCAGGATCGTTACGGCAAAACCATCTTCAAACATGAAGAAAGAACCTGTGATAATTGCAATGCCGATGACTGGCATGGGCAGGATGAGCCAACCTTGGTTGATAATCGCCTGCAGGTTCTTGACCCGATGACGGCCTATCAGATTACCTCGATGATGCAGGGCGTTATTCAGCGCGGCACAGCCTATGGCAAGGTGAAGCTGGACCGCGATGTGGCGGGCAAGACCGGCACGACCAATGATTCCAAGGATGTGTGGTTTGTTGGCTTTACGCCCAATCTCGTGGCGGGCGTCTATATTGGTTACGACAACCCGACGCCCATGGGCCGTGCGGCGACAGGTGGCGCTATCTCTGCTCCTGTGTTCAATGAGTTCATGCAGGCTGCGGTTAAGGGTACTCCGCCCAGCAAGTTCCGGGTACCGGATGGCATGCAGATGATTGCGGTGAATCGCAAGACCGGCATGGCGGCCATGGAAGGCGATCCAGATACGATTGTGGAAGCCTTCAAGCCCGGCACAGGCCCAGCCGACAGCATTTCGGTCATTGGCGCGGATGAGACCACCGTATCGCCTGAGGAAATCATGAAGACCTCGCCGCAGGTCAATCAGGCTGTTCAATCCGGCGCACCGGGTCTGTTTTAAGCCATCTTATCTTGATTGCAGCGCGCCCGGCTTTACTTACGGCGCGCGCGCGATTATTCACCGGCTCACGCAAACATGAATATTTTGAGTTAAGGACCTATGCGCAACGAAATCGAGAATGTAGTCGACGAAATCAAGCAGGCCATAAGCCTGCTGAGGAGGCATCTTTGACTGGGATCAGGCGATAAGACGACTGGACTGGTTGAACAACAAGGCTGAAGATCCGAACCTCTGGAACGATGCCACGGAAGCGCAAAAGCTGATGCGCGAGCGCCAGCAACTGGA
>DNPN01000156.1:7197-7434 GCA_003501385.1 Rhizobium sp.
TGATGCGCGAGCGCCAGCAACTGGATGACAGCATCGCAGGCGTCAAACGTCTCGAACAGCAGATGACGGATAACATCGAACTGATCGAAATGGGCGAGGAAGAGGGCGATGACAGCATCGTCAAGGAAGCCGAAGATAATTTGAAGGCTCTGAAAGCCGAGTCTGGAAGATTGCAGGTTGAGGCCATGCTGTCTGGCGAAGCCGATGGCAATGACACCTATGTCGAAGTGCATTCCG
>DNPN01000156.1:7738-8061 GCA_003501385.1 Rhizobium sp.
GCTGCGCATGTACACGCGCTGGGCAGAGCGGAGCGGCTTCAAGGTTGAAGTTCTTGAAATGCATGACGGCGAAGAAGCTGGCATCAAATCGGCAACCATCCTGATCAAGGGCCACAATGCTTATGGCTGGATGAAAACCGAATCGGGCGTTCATCGTCTGGTCCGTATTTCGCCCTATGACAGCAATGCGCGTCGCCATACCTCGTTTTCATCTATTTGGGTTTACCCCGTGGTCGATGATTCGATTCAGATCGATGTCAATGAAAGCGATTGCCGTATCGACACTTTCCGCTCATCTGGCGCTGGTGGTCAGCACGTCAACA
>DNPN01000156.1:8223-11170 GCA_003501385.1 Rhizobium sp.
TGGGTTTATCCGGTTGTCGATGATTCGATCCAGATCGATATCAACGAAAGCGATTGCCGCATCGATACCTATCGTTCTTCGGGCGCTGGTGGTCAGCACGTCAACACCACCGACTCGGCTGTGCGAATCACCCATATTCCCACGGGCATCGCGGTTTCGTGCCAGCAAGAGCGGTCGCAGCACAAGAACAAGGCCAAGGCATGGGATATGCTGCGCGCCCGTCTCTATGAAGTTGAGCTGAAAAAGCGCGAAGAAGCGGCCAATGCCGAAGCGGCATCGAAAACCGATATCGGTTGGGGCCACCAGATTCGCTCTTACGTGTTGCAGCCTTATCAGTTGGTTAAGGATTTGCGCACGGGCGTGGAAAGCACCGCCCCCGATGACGTGCTGAATGGCGAGATCAACGACTTTATGGAAGCAGCGCTGGCCCACCGAATCAGCGGTAAGGCCGATGCTGTTGCGGATATCGATTGATGGCCTCGCACTTAAATCTCTGAAAACAAACCGCCTGAAGCTCTGCTTCCGGCGGTTTTTTTATGTCCTCTTGTGATGGAGAATGCCGCCATGTCCTCCTGGACCGAAATTGTTGCTGAAAACGTGCGCCACTACGGCGATCTTGTTGCCGGAATTGATCCGTCGCTCTCGGACATTCCATCTTTTTTCGAGCACACCAGTGAGGATCATTGGATTGGTCCTTACGTTGATTTTCTCCTTGATGCGCTTGAGGGCCAGGTTGGTTTTGTCAAATTTCAATCGGCCTATTTTGAAGCCTGCGGCCTTGCGGGCCTTGCCGCTCTTTCCAAAGGCGTGGCGCGGGCCAAGTCTGCTGGCATGGGCGTGATACTGGATGCCAAGCGCGGCGACATCGGAGCGACAGCTGCGGCTTACGCTCGCGCCTATCTCACGCCCCGGTCTGCGGGCGGGAGTGGTGATTTCGAGGCTGATTGTTTGACCGTAAACCCTTTGATGGGGCCAGATACCCTCCAACCCTTCGTGGATTGCGTCAATGAGCACGGCAAAGGTCTCTTTATTCTCTGCCGCACCTCCAATCCCGGCGCTGAATGGCTTCAAGATAAAATTGCCGGAAATCGTTTGGTGTCGGATCGCGTTGCAGACCTGATCGGGAGTTTTGCCAAGAACGCTGGAATCGGCGAGGGCTTGAGCAGTATTGGCGCTGTGGTGGGCGCGACCGTGCCTCGAGAGGGACGCAGATTGCGCCAGTTTCTACCCCGCTCCATCATTCTCGCGCCCGGTCTTGGCGCGCAGGGAGGCGATGTTGCTGGCATTCACGCCCTGCGTGGATCACAGCAAGGCGATCTTCTTGTGCCTGTGTCACGGGGTCTAACGCGGGTTGAGCAACGCGACATGGCACGAGATGTCTATCGAGAGCTGATTCTGGCGCGGGTTACAGAGTTCAAACAGGCCTTGACCTATCATTATCCACAGGCTTGAGATGTGGGTGGTGCCGACATTTTAATGGCTTTCGCGCGCCACCTGAATCTCACCAAACTCATCTATAATGACATTCCAGCTATCAGGATCGGCTGATTTGGGGTTGGTTTTGACGTAAACCGTTGCCAAAAAACCGAGGCTGCGGTTGATACCGGATGTATCGTCAGTGCGTATATCGGTGACAATGGCGTGCAAGTCGCTGATTTCCTGCAATTCAACCCGGTCGATCAACTGGGAGCCTGCGTCAGTCATCTGCATCTGTTGCAAAAACACCTTGCCGGTATGGTCTGGCTGCTGCACGGCCACCAGCCGATAATAACCGCGACCTATCGATTTTGCCGCGCTTTGCGCGTTGTTCGCCAGCTTCGGGCTTTTCACGATGCCATTATCACCTGATTCGCCGGGATCTTCCCAGCGCCCGCCGCTGATGGCAAATGTTACCTGCGGCGGCAGTTCATCTAGTTCGGTGGCTGTTGCAGGCGTCAATGCGCCTGCGAACAGAATCAGCAACAAACAGGTGAGGGTCGAACGTCGCGCCATCATCATCCATCAATTCGAAAATTGTTCCGCCAGAATCCGCTCTGACCACGAATGATCAGGATCTGACAGAATCCGCGCCGTCATGTCATTGGCCTGTTCAACCTGAACGGACAGCACAGATTTGACCTCGGTGTTATCAGCCACCGCATTTACTGGGCGCTTGTCTGATTCGATAATCTCAATGGAGACTTTGACCCGATTGGGCAGCAAAGCCCCCCGCCAGCGTCGGGGCCGGAAGGGACAGACAGGCGTTAATGCCAACAGAGGCGCATCCAGCGGCAAAATAGGCCCGTGGGCGGAAAGATTATAGGCGGTGGAGCCAACCGGAGTTGCCACCATCAATCCATCGCAAATCAGCTCGTCCAGCCGTTCCTTGCCGTCAATCAGCACCCGCAACTTGGCGGCTTGATAAGATTGCCGCAACAGAGACACTTCGTTGATGGCCAGTGCCGTGGTTTGGGTGCCGTCGTCACTTTGCGTGGTCATTTTCAACGGGTGAAAGTTATTTTCTGTCGCGATAGCGATCCGCTCCAGCAAATTATCCACACGAAAGTCATTCATCAAAAAGCCGATACTGCCACGGTTCATCCCGTAGATCAGCCGGCTGGAGTTCATGGTCTCGTGCAATGTTTGCAACATAAAACCGTCGCCACCGAGCACAACAAGCACATCCGCATCGTCTGGTCTGACATTACCGTAGATTCGAATCAGCTCCTCACGGGAGGCCATTGCCTCCAGCGTGTTTGCTGCAACGAAGGAAAGCGACCGAGGGGAACGCGCCATGCCAGAAGACCTGTTAAAAAAGTAAAGTCTTGGTACATGATAAAATCCCGACGCGCCAAGGCTTTTCATTCCGGGTTCATTGGAAAGACAATAAAATTTGAAAATTTCCTCTTTACAGCCCGGTCGAATCTGGTAAGTAGGCCGCACTGCCCTTGTAGCTCAGTTGGTAGAG
>DNPN01000156.1:11461-19550 GCA_003501385.1 Rhizobium sp.
GGTTCGAATCCTGCCGGGGGCACCACTAAACTCTTGATAATCAATGAGTTTAGAATGCTGCTAAATTAGCAATTTAAATAATTCAATCACAGATCAATCACGAACGGCGCAACATAGGTATCACCTATCTGTGTCAACAGATTGGAAGATTGCTGTGGAAAAGTTCGAATGCGGGCCCTTCGAAATCGGTCGAGCCGTAAAGGAAGTCTTCGCGATCCTCAAATGTTGCCCGGTCACTTTTATATCGCAACTCTTCCGAGACCCCGATCTCACGGAGAATTTTCAGAGTCTCACCCACCGTCTCAGCATCTGATGTATTGCAGTAGATGCACACGAGATCATGACCGATTTCCTTTCGAAGCTGGATCGTCGATTTCTTGACGGCCAGAAATTTGCCTTCAACGGCAGCATCCTCGATTTCTTCCCAGAGCAGGCTGATGTCAGGCACGCCGATTGGCACCAGCCATTTGCCTGTCGACTGCTGATCGCTGTCGGCGACGATGGAGCGGAAGACGGTCGATGAGAGAGTAGGATACCATAGCATGGTTGCATGCTGAGAATATCAGCGGCATGATGCAAGTCGATCATAGATGGGGAAGTAGCATGGACGACAAACGCCAGCCGATTTTGACTGATGACGGCAAGGCGATGGTCATTGCTCTGGTCGTCACGGCGGCGTTCCTCTTTCCACTGATCACAGGGGGTGTTGTTCTTTTCCAGCAGATCGTCGGCTGGCTGAAGACCGGAATCTGGATACCACAGACGCTCGCCGACGGGATTGCGCGACTGGGTTACAACCCAACGACTGATTGGGTTGGCTTCAACAGCATCCTTCAATCGTTACCGCCCGCTGGGACACTGATCATCGGTGCGTTTTTAATGTGGGCCTGGGTTATAGGGTCCTTCAAATGACGCATTTGAACCTGACAGAGACCATTAATAAGGCCGCTCCCGCTATCAAAGCAATGGGCCGCGAGGAAATCGCAAAAGCGCATGTGGCTGGGGTTTCCGGCGTCTATATGATCGACGAAAAGATCGTGCGCGAAAATCCTGGTGGGCGGATCGAGGATGTGAACCGTGACTCCTGAAAAAGAAAAGCTGCTGATCCAGATCAACGAGGACTTCGAAGGATATCATCGCGACGTGAACGCAGGTCTGCGGATCAAGCGTATGCCGACAATCGCGGGTTTTCGCCTCCGCGATTTGGATTTGTATGCCGAGTTTCTCGACAGCGGCCCGGCCGAGCAAGCGGAATTCATGGCTGGCGTGCATCCAGACGAAATCGATTTCTATGAGAAACTCCTAATGGCCCGAATTGATTTTGAAATCGCCGAAGAAAAAAGTGGGTCGATTACTGAAGATCGCGTTGCCAGGAATCCAGACCGCTACCGCTGGAAGCCGGAGGAATGATTCAGCTCTCCGACACACATCCACTCACTCTATATTCGCGCGGTCAGATTTCTTCGGCTGTCGCTGTCCACTCTCTAAAAATCCGAGATCACGCGTCGCTACTGGTCTACGTCGGCGATGCGGGGCTCCAGATTCCTATGCCGTCTGACGCTGAGATCGACAGGCAAGTGGAGAGTTTTCGGACAATCTGGAGATGACGCCAAGGCTGCGGTGTACTGGATGTGGAAACCGCACGGATAACAGCCTGACACTTGGCAAGATGAAATGATAATATATAAGGTTTTATAATGGATAAAACCTAGAATCTATATGTTATAGCACCTTACTCCAGAATCGACACTGTTACAAACAAGGGGCAATTTTCCGAATTTGCCCCTTGTTTGTAACAGTGTGCTGTAAATATTGGGATTTATTCTTCTGAAATCGACATTTTCCGATTGATTTGATCGATGATTTTAATATGTTGTTTACGCGCAGGATTCATCTTAAGCGTGCAAACAACGAAGGAGCCTGACATGAGCAACATTTTCACGAGCCGCGATCCAGCTGGTACCGTTGTCAGTCAAACGGGCGCGATTTTTGCGGTGCTCGCAGCGGGTGCGATGAACGCGCACATGAGCGGCATCCAGGCCATGCGTCAGGCTCGCGAAGGGGCCGCAAGCCATCAGCTCCGTTACCAGCTCGACTACGCAATCAATTACAGCGAAAAGCTCATGACGGTCGCTGAACAGCAGGCTGCCGAAATCGTCCGTCTCCGTGCTGAGAATGAGCGTTTGAAGACGGCCGCTCGCACTCACTATGAATCGGCTCGCCGTCTCGCTGCAAAGGTCGCTGCCTGATGGATGTCATTGAAGCTATCGACCAGTGGATTGAACAGCGCCTGTCGACGAAAGAAGTCTTCATGATCACAGGCTTCAGGTCGGTTAAAGCGCTTTACGATGAAGTGCGATACAACGCTCAAGATCGCGAAAACGAACAGGAGATCATGGCCATGGCCGGGTTTTACGCGGAAGTCGAAGCAGTCGAGCTGGAGGCCGAGGCGCGGTACCGTTTCCACGACTTCTTGCAAGAACAGCCTTATCGGCTGGATGACTGCGTCCGCGCTCTCCGCAATGAGAAAAAGCGGCAGCTGATCGAAATCGGCCGCCGCTTCTCGATGAAGGCTGCTTAATCTTATTGCAGGCCGTATGCGGGCGGGTGAGTTGGCGTCAGCTGGCTCGCCCTTTTTGATGCGAGGCGATGAGCGAGGGTCGTCTTATCTGTCGGCGGCTCCTGACCCACTGACAGGGTCGCCAAGAGCGATTGCGGCTTACCTGACAAGGCGTCTGCTACTCTCCGCTCACTAGCTTCCGCTACGATCCGTAGCTGGTCTTCGTGCAACCCGTTCAGCCAGTCAACCTGATCGGGGCGGAGTAATGACAGGTCTGCGAGGATACGATCTTCTTTGTCCATGGATGCAAAAATCTGGGCCTGTTGGGCCGGAGAGCGCGTCATCAAATTGTCGACGGCCTTCACCTCACCAGCAGCCAATTCCTCTGCCCGATCCAGGCGGTCGATATCAGGCAATGCCATCTCCAGATTATCTAGCGGAGCCGCTGAACCTGCACCCCCGTCACCCAACAGGCGTCCTGGCAGTGCGAAGATAGCCGCAATTGAAGCAGCGGCCGCTTTCCACGCTTCTTCGAATGCGTCCATCACGGACTTAGCGACTGCGGCTGCGACTTGAGCTACCATTCGGATAATTGCGGCAATAAATTGAAACATTGTGAAGCTCCCCACTTCTATTGTTTTGAGAGCTTGATCATGATCATCGGCGGCGCTTTGAACAAATCCGCCGACAGACAAAAGAATATTTTGTTGACGATTGCAGTTAAAGTCTAACTTCCAAAAATATCTGTGAGATTTGTTCTCACAAAACGCTTGTGGCCGACATCGATACATCAAATCCTTGTTCTTGAGGGCGCTGTTGCCCTCCAAAAACAGGGGAAACATCGTGTTTAAATTCGAAAATCATATGTCGACCGGTACGGTCATCGAGATGCTGAATCACGGTTTGAACTGGCTTAGAATCACCGGCACCGCAAACGTCGTTGCCGAAGCTGCTCAGATCATCGGCAAGACCACCCGCACGGTCGAGGCTTACCGTGCTCGTAGCGAAGACCGCCAGATCAGCGCAGACGATCTGATGAAAATCTTTGTCGAAGCAACTGCCAGGTTCGCGGTTATCCCTCGTGTGCCCCGCGTCCCGATCACTGTTTTCAGCAGCTTCGGCTCTCCGATGGTCCGCGTCCATTCCATTTTTTCGGCGTCGTTTTTGGCCGACATGTATGGCGGACATTGGCAGATCGAAGACGGTCATCACGTCGTGCCCCGTCACCTACCAGAGCGAGCCAGTCGAAAGAGCTGTCTACGCACCTTGTTGCACACACGTGCAGTGACCGTCGAAGAAGCCTGCGCGGCACTCGACTGTTGCCCATATGCGTTGGTCGCGATGCAGATCGAGGAGCCGCTTGTAGATGTAGCTGCTCCGAGCATTGAAGGTCTCGCACGTCTAAACATGATCGCGACCGAGCGAATGGGAGAAGCAGCATGAATGGCTTGACCGAGAGGGAATACATCCGTTTTCAAAAGATCGGTGACGGCCAGCTCATCGAACACCGTTTTCGGTCGACTATGCAGTGGCCGAAAAACGGTAAGTTTTACGCTCTAGCATCCGATCCCGAATCTATCGAACGATGCAAGCGAATGGCCCTCAAAACCAGCGAGGAACGCGCCGCCAAAAAAGCAGCAGCCGATGCTCGCCACGAGCGGTACCGTCCAAAGCAAACCGCGATGGCGGTGATGCAGATCGAGGAACCCACTCCGCTGGCATTGCCACCGGTCCGGCATTTCACGGGGCCGACGGCCAGGAAGCGGCCACCGATGCCTGCTCCGAGGCGGAAAGCTTGAACCTCGAAAAATGTGCCTTATGTCTGCACCACCTCGAGAAATCTGGGTGGTGTTTTTATTTGAGATTTCTGTCGGCGGATTTCGGCGGCGGATTATGTGGGCAATTCTGTTGACAGGGCGAGGTTTCGCAAGCCTCTGAAACAGAAGAAGAAATTTCGCTTGTGTGGGATGAAATCTCACCGAATAATTATTTTGTCAGCCAATAACGGCGGGCGAAAAACGAAAATAAAGGGTTTTAAAATGAATAAGTATTTACATCTGATGGATGGAACTGCGGTCATGGCGTCGTGCGAGATCGACGGAAGCGCCGAACTTGCGCTTGAGGTATTGGTCAACGAATCTATCGGACACTATTTCGAATGCGGTCATACAATCGAATACGTTTCAAAGTTCGATAGCGATTTTCCTAAGAGCGCCGTTGTTTACGACATCCTGGTTCTTGATAGTGAGCTTGATAGCGACAAGAGTTGGGGTGCCGACGAGATAGAAGAAGCCGGGGTCTTTGAAATTCAGTTGTCGTCTCATATTTTCAACGGACACAGTCGAGTTGCCGTCTATGAATTTGTAGATGAGTCAGAAGCAGCGTGAGCAGCAACACCGTTTGATAGCCAAAGCTCCCGAGGACACGCTCACCGGGGGCTTTAATTTTGCGCATCAACAATCTTCTTAACCGCCCGCAACCGCGCCCTACAATCGGCACCGGCCACAGCCACGCGATCCGTGAATTCAAGCAAATCGGCCCCGGACACATTCGAGCGCCCGCTGTAAACCGGCTCATCCTTGCACGTCAGCAGTGCTGGCGGGATCGTCGTAGTCGCGCAGGACACGACCAAAATCGCGATGAAAATGAAGCTGATGGTGGTCGCGATTCGTCCCATCATTGTTTGCCTCCAAAACGCTTTAGGAAGGCATCGGCCAGGGGCTTTGGAAGCTCGATGTCGGCCGACACCCGGGCCTTCGCTACGGACGTCTGTAAGGCCGAGGATTTCGTCTGTTGGACATCAGCGTCTTTGATGACGTCGTTTGTCGCCTCGACGGCAGTCTTGACGGAGCGACCCTGTGCGGCGTCCTCCTTGAGTGATTGGTAATGCCAGACAAAGCCTCCGATGGCGGCGAAGATCAGGGCGGCGATACCGATCTTGACGTACGTCGAAATTCTAAAATCAAACATCTGGACCGCGCTTTCTGAGCTTAAGCAGCTCGCTTGTAAGGATCGAGCGCAAGTCCAAGTAGCCGGTACCCATGTAAAGGAGCAGGTGAGCGACAGCGGCTGAGCTGACGGCGTAGATGACCTCAGCTTCGCGGCCGAGGGCAGCAAGCGTGAAGATGCCTGCGAGGCTCCAGGCGGTCAGGCGTTTGGAATATGTGCGGGATTTTTGTTCGCGAGGGGCCCGGGTCATGCGGCCTCCATCAATTTGGTTTGCTCGCGGCTGGAGGTAACGAACCGCATCTCAAGGTTACCCTTGTCGTTGACTTCGATAACGGGCAGTTTTCCTACACCTTCGAGCATCGCGCATAGGCGGTTGAAGCCCAGGAGGGCATCGTTCGAACGCATCAGCTGAATGTAGGCTGGTCGGTGCACTTCTCTTGCGGTAGCGACATCCCGTTGCTTGCGAAAGGCCTCGAACAAGGCATCAGGCTTATGACCGTCCTTCAGCTGTAACTTTGCTTCTGCGACCAGTTCTCGAAGTGCAGGGATATCCTCGGCTTTAAACAGGTGGAAATCTCCGATCTTGGCGTTGATTTCCCGCGTGAGCATGCACCATGTCGCACCCCGCTTCCGGACCTTGATGCAGAGACCCGGGCACTGACTGTCGCGATATTCGATATCTGAGATCGGCTTCGATCCCGACTTCTTATCTGTATAAAGATTAGCGATTCTGCGAAGGGTATTGCCGTCTAAAAATTCGGTTGGCACTCAAAACACCTGCGATAAGTGAACTCGTCAACAAAGTGTGAGTCGTTTATCAGAGGCTGTAAAGACCTGATCAACATATTTTTGGCGGACTTGGCATCGGTAATCGTGTGATTGAGTATTCAAAAATCAATCACAGCCAAAAAAGTTGACGTTGCTAGACGATGGCTGGACGATTTACATGCATGGAAAATGTCAACATTATCAAATATGTTGACGATTACAGAAAAACACTAGATTTCAGAAGTATATCTCTTCTTATTTGTAATCAGGGGGTCGCGGGTTCGAATCCTGCCGGAGGCACCACTCTTTTTCTCAGCAAGATCTGATAGATAGACGCCATCGAAGGCCAGCTTAAGCAGCTGGCGCAAGGAAGGCGAAATATGCCCATATCACCGCGAAAGCGGCGATAACTCCAAGAATGATCAGCACTTTACGCAAACCCGGGCGTGGCTGTTTCGGAGGAACCGGCTTTCGGAATTTAATGACGTTGTCGTTCATGGCGCTCTCTTGGATGCGTTATTCTGGCCGGAGTCGGCGTATTTCACTTATTCCAGATAAAGCTTGCCGCTTGGTTACGCGCAGGCAATAGCCCCCGCGCCGTTTTATGGCACCGTCAGCAATCTGAATTTTCTGAGAAATTGGAACGATGAAATGGGGTGAATGTGAGCCGGGTCCGTGCCCCGGCTCACATGTGTCAGGCCTTGCGCAGCAGATGCTGACGCGATGCGTAGAGCGCAATGGCTGCCGCATTTGACACGTTCAGGGATTTAATGGCTCCCGGCATATCCAGCCGTGCTAGGGCATTGACGGTTTCGCGCGTCTTCTGACGCAGGCCCTTGCCCTCCGAGCCAAGCACCAGTGCGATTTTCTCGCCAGAGAATGTTCCTTCCAGCGGCTGCGGTCCCTCCGAATCAAGTCCGATCGAGAAAAAGCCCAGTTTGTGCAACTCACCCAGCGCGTCTGAGAGATTGGTAATCTGGATATAGGGAATCAATTCCAGCGCGCCGGAGGCAGATTTTGCCAGCACGCCCGATTCAGTTGGGCTGTGACGCATGGTGGTGATCACAGCGCCCGCACCAAAAGCCACGGCAGTCCGCATAATCGCGCCGACATTGTGTGGATCGGTGATTTGATCCAGCACCAACAGCAGCGGGCTTTCCTTGAGGGCTTCCAACCGACGCAAGGGCAGGGGCCGGGTTTCCAGCATCACGCCCTGATGAATGGCTTCCGGACCCAGCACCTTATCGATGTCCTGCGGGCTGACAATATCCACAGGAAAAGGCAGAGTGTTGATATTGTCTATTTCCAGCCGCGCCAGCGCATTTTGCGTGGCGGAAAGCTTGATCAATTTACGCTCAGGATTATCGAGTGCAGCACGCACAGTGTGCAGGCCGTAGAGATAGACCTGATCCGGGGCCAGTTGCGGCGGGGTCCAATCGGCATTGGGTTTGCGCCGCTTCTGCGGTTCAGGTGTGGGGATTTCGCCGCGTTCGCGCTTTGCATCGCGCACCTGACGGCGCAACGTTGCATAGTGGGTATCACGGCCCGATTTGTCGTTTGGTGTATCTTTGCTCATACTTCCTTATAGCCGCCCTGCATCACCGGGGATAGAGAGCGCGCCATTTCAGTGTCAAACGGTGATGAAAAATTTTATCGAATTTTTCCTCAAATAGCGTGTTGACTTCTTTCGTTCGGGCCGTCATATAGCCGCCACGGAACGTAGCGCACCACTGCAAAGCGGCTCCGGGAAGTAAGCTTGGTAGCTTGATCCGGTCGAATAACTGGAGGGATGCCCGAGTGGTTAAAGGGGAC
>DNPN01000201.1:0-247 GCA_003501385.1 Rhizobium sp.
CCCGGCAAATTGGCCGACTGCTCCGAACGTGACCCGGCAAAGTCCGAAGTCTTCCTCGTCGAGGGTGACTCCGCTGGTGGTTCCGCCAAGCAGGGCCGTTCGCGTGAAACGCAGGCGATTTTGCCGCTGCGTGGTAAAATCCTCAATGTTGAGCGTGCCCGGTTTGACAAGATGCTGTCCAGTCAGGAAATCGGCACGCTGATCACTGCCCTTGGCACATCCATCGGCAAGGACGAGTTCAACGCCG
>DNPN01000201.1:548-24454 GCA_003501385.1 Rhizobium sp.
CATGACCGATGCTGACGTGGACGGCGCGCATATCAGAACCCTACTGTTGACCTTTTTCTTCCGTCAGATGCCGGAACTGATCGAGCGTGGGCATATCTACATTGCCCAGCCACCACTTTATAAAGTGACCCGTGGCAAGTCGGTACAGTATCTGAAGGATGAAAAAGCCTTTGAAGAATATCTGATTGGCATGGGTCTCGAAGATGCAGCCCTCAAACTCGGCAGCGGCGAAGTGCGCACCGGGCAGGACCTGCGTGAAGTGGTGCAGGATGCGCTGCGTTTGCGCAGTCTGGTCGATGGTTTGCATTCGCGCTACAGCCGCAGCGTTGTGGAGCAGGCTGCCATTGTTGGCGCGTTGAACCATGAACTGACTGCCAATCGCGCACTGGCGGAACAGACTGCTGCTGAAGTGGCTCGTCGTCTGGACCTGATTGCCGAAGAAACAGAGCGCGGCTGGACCGGCCATGTGAATGACGAAGGTGGCCTGCGCTTTGAGCGCATGGTGCGCGGTGTGAAGGAAGTGGCAACGCTGGATGTGGCCCTGATCGGTTCTGCCGATGCCCGCCATATCGATCAACTCTCTGCCCGTTTGAACGATATTTATGGTCAGCCTCCGGTGTTGAGCCGCAAGGATGGTCAGCAGTCCATTTCCGGCCCGCGCAGTTTGCTTGATGCCGTCTTTACCTTTGGCCGCAAGGGCCTGTCGATGCAGCGCTATAAAGGCTTGGGCGAAATGAACGCCGAGCAGCTGTGGGAAACCACGCTGGATCCGAATGTGCGCTCGCTATTGCAGGTGCGCGTTCCTGATGCGACCGACGCCGACAGCTTGTTCTCGCGCCTGATGGGCGATGAGGTTGAGCCACGTCGTGACTTCATTCAGGAAAATGCCCTGAACGTCGCCAATCTCGACATCTGATCTATCCGTAACAATTCAAAAAATAAGGCCGCACTCGATGAGAGTGCGGCCTTTTTTGTTATCCGATGTTTTCACGTGAAACATAAAGCGCGTCGCATTTTATAGGATTCAATGGAGGCGCGCTTTATCCTTTTTTTGCATGTACGTTATCGTTCGACTGATTCCAGTTGAACGCGACATGCTATAGTTACGCTGTCGTTAACGTGATTCACGTGAAACATTGCAGCCGTTGAGGCTTAAGCAAAGCGCCCTTCAATGGTAACGTCAGCCAGTGGTTTACGGCTATTGGGCTCTTCCTTTGCCTGCAAGCCTTCTGGCAGGATCGACTTGTCTGCTACCTTGCCAATGGCAACCGCGGCTTCAATGTGGAAGCCTTCTGGCAGGTTGATAACGCTGGCGGCCTTGGCAAAATCAACGCCTGTCATGGCATGGGAATGATAGCCGGAATGAAGGGCTTGAAGGGCGATATAACCCCAGGCTGCACCCGCATCGAAGCTGTGGCTGCGAGAAGGCTTGGCTTCACCGCCATCAGCAGGGCGGCTGAGTGTGTCTGATACAACAAACACCAAAGCAGATGCATTCTTGGCCCAGCCTTGGTTGAACTCGATCAAACTGCCCAGAAGTGCGTCGAAATGGGCAGTGCCCTTCAGGGCATAGACAAACCGCCAAGGCTGATAATTAAAAGCTGAAGGTGCCCAATGGCCAGCCTCAAGAATGGTGAGAAGCGCATCATTGCTCATCGTCTCGCCGGTGAAGGCGCGGGGAGACCAGCGATCAAGGAAGATCGGGTTGATATTCTGGCTAGCGGTACGATTGTTGCTGCTTGTCATGGTGAGAGCTGCTCCTAGATAAAGATGTATCGCGTGATTGCAAATTCGTTTTGCCACCATGAGATAGAACGAAGCCTGTGCAGCGGCAAGTGATTGCGCTGCGTAGGCATACCACTTTTGCGCAATAGAAATTTTAAACGCTTTCATGCCATGCTGATTGTCATGAGAAGCGTGGTGCAAACCCTGCGAAATATTGTGGACCTGCCAAAACTTTGGCAGGATGGATAGAAACAAACGAAAAAGGCAGTCAAGTCTATGTTCTATCAACTCTATGAAATGAACCATGCTGCTATGGCCCCTTTGCGCGCCACAGTGGATGCGATGCGGCTGGCTTTCGGCAGTCCTCTCAATCCTCTGGCTCACACCGTCATCGGGCGTACGCTCACGGCCAGCCTGGAAGTGTTCGAGCGCAGCACCCGCCGCTACGGCAAGCCGCAATTCGGCCTCGCCACCACCATGATTGACGGCTCGCCCGTGACGGTGACAGAGGAAATCAGCTGGTCCAAGCCGTTTTGCAATCTCATTCATTTCAAGCGCAGTCTTGCATCACCACGGCCGGAAGATCCGAAAATTTTGATCACCGCGCCGATGTCCGGCCATTACGCCACGCTGTTGCGCGGAACCGTCGAAGCCCTGTTGCCCCATGCCGATGTTTACATCACCGATTGGGTGGATGCGCGCATGGTGCCCGTGGCGGAAGGGTTCTTTGATCTGGATGACTATATCGATTACGTCATCGAGATGGTTCATCACCTTGGGCCGCGCACCAATGTTGTTGCTGTCTGTCAGCCGTCGGTACCAGTGTTGGCAGCTGTTGCCCGTATGGAAGCAGACAATGATCCGCTGGCGCCCGCGTCGATGACGCTGATGGGTGGCCCGATTGATACCCGCATCAACCCGACCGCTGTGAATGAGCTTGCCAAAAACAAGCCAATCGAGTGGTTCAAGGAAAATGTCATCATGGACGTGCCGTGGCCGCAGCCGGGCTTTATGCGTCCTGTCTATCCGGGCTTTTTGCAGCTTTCCGGCTTCATGTCGATGAATCTGGACCGCCACATGACGGCGCAAAAAGACTTCTACATGCATCTGATCAAGAACGATGGTGATCCGGCTGAAAAGCATCGTGACTTCTACGATGAATATCTGGCTGTCATGGATCTGACCGCTGAATTTTATCTCCAGACGGTTGAGACCGTCTTTATGCGTCATGCTCTGCCCAAGGGTGAAATGATGCATCGGGATAAGCCGGTGGATTGCTCCGCCATTCGTAATGTGGCGCTGCTGACGGTGGAAGGCGAGAACGACGACATCTCCGGCGTTGGCCAAACCAAGGCCGCCCAGACCCTGTGCGTCAATCTACCGGAGAGCAAGCGGATGCATTACATGCAGCCCGATGTGGGCCATTACGGCGTGTTCAACGGCTCGCGCTTCCGTCGCGAAATTGCACCGCGCATTCTGGCTTTTGCCAAGGAGCATTCCATGCAGCAACCAAATGTGAGTGCTTCAAACGTGAAGTCACCAAGCACGGGTAAGCCAAGCGTGGTGAAGCGGGTGATCAAGGGCGGGAAATCCGTCTGATCAGGGATGCGATTTAGCACTCTCTTTTGAAGGCCTTAGCCGATTGCCCATATGGGAATGCTTGAAGCTTTGCTCGCGCATTCCCATCTCGATTTTACCGGCAGCGTGGTGCTACCGGTAGAAATGAGGATGATGGACATGAATCAGTCAGCATTGCTGCGGCCCGATTGGACGCCAGCGACAGTTGCCTTGATGGTGCTAGGCTTCATGGTGTTCTGGCCGCTGGGCCTTGCCATGCTCGCCTATATTCTCTTTGGTCAGCGCTTCAGAGACTTCAAGCAGACGGCAAATGCCACTGCCGATGAGATGTTTTCCAAGTGCCGTGGCCGCCACAGACGCAGTCGCTTCTATCAGGACAGCGGAAATGTGGCTTTTGATGATTGGCGCCGTGCCGAGTTGGACAGGTTGGCCGAAGAACAGCGCAAGCTTGATGAGATGCGCGATGAATTTGAAAGCTACGTCCGCGAACTGCGCCGCGCCAAGGATCAGGATGAGTTTGATCGCTTTATGCGCGAACGCAACAACCTTCGCCGCAATGAGCGCGATGGTGGGGATGTGCCACAGGCGTAACCAACCATAAGACGTCATGGGGTCGGCATCACAAGTGCCGGCCTTTTTTTGATTCCGCTATTTTGGTGAAGCGGAGATTGCTGCGAATCAGTTAAAAGGCCTCCATGCTGCCGAGTTTTTTGCGCAAACCAACACGGGCTTTGAAAAAGCCAACAACGCCTGAGAGCCGCGATTTGCAGGTTGCCGGGCGCGTGGTGCCGCTTGCCATTCGCGAAAACCTCCGGGCAACCCGCATCACCCTGCGCATAGAGCCGGGTGGGCGGGCTTTGAAAATGACCATTCCCAAAGGCGTGCGCGAGGCCGATGTGGCGGATTTCATCAACCGCCATCGCGGTTGGCTGGAAACCAAGTTGTCGAAATACTCTGGCGATGCCAAGCTCAGGGCAGGGAGCACCATCGCTTTGCGCGGTGTGCCGCACCGCATTCACCACACGGGTCAACTGCGTGGCATTACCGAGGCGGTGGTGGTGGATGGTGAACCGGTGATTCGGGTGAGTGGGCACGAGGAGCATTTGGGCCGCAGGCTATCTACCTTTCTGAAAAAGGAAGCGCGGCTGGATCTGGATCGGCTGGTGGCCATTCATACCGGGCGCTTGGGAAAACGCGCCAAAAGCCTGACCATGAAGGATACCCGCAGCCGTTGGGGCTCGTGCTCGTGGGAGGGAAATTTGAGCTTTTCCTGGCGCATTGTTATGGCCCCCTCCGAGGTGATTGACTATCTGGCCGCCCATGAAGTGGCGCATTTGAAAGAAATGAATCACGGTCCACAATTCTGGGCTCTGTGCAAAACATTGTGCCCGCATATGGATGAGGCCAAGGCATGGTTGAAACGCCATGGCTCAGAGTTGCACGCCATCGATTTCGATTGACTTTTTCGCCCATTCAAAGGTGTCCAAATTGCAATTTGGCTCGACTCGCACGGCATTTCATGTCACTTCGGCGTTATGAAACCTGATATCAAGATTTGCGGATTGAAGACCGAAGAGGCTGTCGAAAAAGCGGTCAGCCTTGGCGCGACCCATATCGGCTTCATCTTCTTTGAAAAAAGCCCCCGGAACATCGAGCCGGATATTGCCGGACGGATTGCTGAAAAGGCCCGTGGCCGCGCCAAGATAGTTGCGGTGACGGTAGATGCCGACAATGATGATCTCGACGACATCGTCTATCTGTTGAAGCCGGATATTCTGCAATTGCATGGACATGAGACGCCCGAACAGGTGCTGACCATCAAGGCGCTTTACGGCCTTCCGGTGATGAAAGTTCTTTCTGTCCGCGAGCCGGGTGATCTGGAGCGGATCGATCCCTATATAGGGATTGTTGATCGTTTCTTGTTTGATGCCAAGGCCCCCGCAGGCTCAGAGCTGCCCGGTGGCAATGGCGTGACCTTTGATTGGTGTCTGCTGCAAAATCTTGACGCAGACGTGGATTACATGCTTTCGGGCGGGCTGCATAAGGACAATGTGGCGCAGGCTCTGCAAGAGACGGGAGCGCGTGGTCTGGATGTGTCTTCCGGTGTCGAAAGTGCGCCGGGGGTAAAAGATCTCGCGCGGATGGAAGAATTCTTTGAGAGTGTGCGGCAGGCAACAGCGGCCAAATCAGTTTCGCGGCCAGTGTCAGGGCCGACGACAGGGAGTGTAAAGTGAACCAGAATCCTACCCCCAATTCCTTCCCGGCCCCTAATTCTTTTAGAGAAGGCCCGGATGAAGATGGCCGCTTCGGCATTTTCGGTGGCCGCTTCGTGGCGGAAACCTTGATGCCGCTGATTCTTGATCTTCAGGCAGAGTGGGAAAAGGCCAAGACCGATCCCACCTTCAAGGCGGAACTGGATCACCTCAACACCCATTATACCGGGCGCCCAAGTCCGCTGTATTTTGCCGAGCGACTGACAGCAGAGCTTGGCGGCGCAAAAATCTATTTCAAGCGCGATGAGCTGAACCATACCGGCTCACACAAGATCAATAATTGTCTTGGGCAGATCTTGCTGGCCAAGCGCATGGGCAAGACCCGCATTATTGCTGAAACCGGTGCCGGTCAGCATGGCGTGGCATCTGCCACCGTTGCGGCTCGTTTTGGTCTGCCTTGTATTGTCTATATGGGCGCCACCGATGTTCAGCGTCAGGCTCCCAACGTATTTCGTATGAAGCTTCTGGGTGCGGAAGTACGCGCGGTCTCCTCCGGCCATGGCACGTTGAAAGATGCCATGAACGAAGCTCTGCGCGACTGGGTCACCAATGTGGACGACACTTATTACATGATTGGCACGGCGGCTGGCCCACATCCCTATCCTGAAATGGTCCGCGATTTCCAATCAGTGATTGGCACGGAAGCCAAACAACAGATGTTGGCCGCAGAAGGCCGCTTGCCCGATATGCTGGTGGCAGCTGTTGGCGGTGGCTCCAACGCCATTGGCCTGTTCCATCCATTCCTTGATGACAAGAGCGTTCGCATTGTTGGCGTCGAGGCTGGTGGTAAGGGGCTGGAGGGCGAAGAGCATTGTGCATCGCTGACCGCCGGATCGCCCGGCGTGTTGCATGGCAACCGTACCTATCTGCTGCAAGATTCAGATGGCCAGATCAAGGAAGGTCACTCGATCTCAGCCGGTCTGGATTATCCCGGCATTGGGCCTGAGCATTCCTGGCTGAAAGACATGGGCAGGGTGGAATATGTGCCGATCATGGATACCGAAGCGCTGGAAGCTTTCCAGATGCTGACCCGGACTGAGGGCATTATTCCGGCGCTGGAGCCAAGCCATGCTTTGGCTGAAGTGATCAAGCGCGCACCAAAGATGGGCAAGGATGAAATCATCCTGATGAACCTCTGCGGTCGCGGCGACAAGGACATCTTCACCGTCGGCAAGATTTTGGGAATGGAGTTGTGATATGACACAGCGTATGGATAAGCGCTTTGCCGATCTGAAGGCGGAAGGCCGTCCGGCCCTCGTGACCTATTTCATGGGCGGCGATCCGGATTTTGACACTTCGCTTGAAATCATGAAGGCTTTGCCTGCGGCAGGCTCTGACGTGATCGAACTGGGCATGCCGTTTTCCGACCCGATGGCCGATGGTCCAGCCATTCAGTTGGCTGGCCAGCGGGCCTTGAAGGCCGGTCAGACTCTGCTGAAAACCCTGGACATGGCGCGGAAATTCCGCGAGCAGGATCAGGCAACCCCCATCGTGTTGATGGGCTATTACAACCCCATCTATATTTACGGCGTTGAGAAATTTCTTGATGACGCCTTGGACGCGGGCATTGATGGCCTGATCGTGGTGGATCTGCCGCCGGAAATGGATGACGAGCTTTGCCTGCCAGCGCGTGCGCGTGACATCAACTTCATCCGTCTGGCCACGCCAACCACCGATGAAAAGCGCCTGCCGAAAGTGCTGCAAAACACTTCCGGCTTTGTCTATTACGTCTCCATGAACGGCATTACCGGATCAGCCTTGCCAGACCCATCCAAGGTGGCTGGTGCAGTTCAGCGCATTAAGTCCCACACCGATCTGCCAATTTGCGTTGGCTTTGGCGTGAAGACGGCAGAACATGCACGGCTGATTGGTGCCAATGCCGATGGCGTTGTGGTGGGAACCGCGATTGTCAATCAGGTGGCCTTGAGCTTGACCAAGGACGATCAGGCAAGCGCCGATACGGTGCAGTCTGTGGTCACCCTTGTGCGAGGTCTTGCGAGCGGTGTTCACACTGCCCGTCTTGCGGCCGCCGAATAGTCCTTCTAAACTGGGCTATTGCCGTGGGGGAGGGTATCGCGTGATACCACCCTCCACATTATAGATTTAACGCAATTCGATGCCGGGAAACTGTTTTCCTCCCTCCCGGAGAATTGTGCCAGCCAGGAGTGTTTTCAGTGAATTGGCTTACAAATTACGTTCGTCCGCGGATTAATTCCATGTTGGGCCGCCGCGATGTGCCCGAAAATCTCTGGATCAAGTGCCCGGAAACCGGGGAAATGGTCTTCCATAAGGATCTGGAGAATAACAAATGGGTTATTCCGGCCTCTGGTTACCACATGAAAATGCCTGCCAAGGCCCGCCTGATCGACCTGTTTGACGACGGCAAGTTTGAAGCGCTGGCCCAGCCCAAGGTGGCTCAGGACCCGCTCAAATTCCGCGATTCGAAAAAATACGCAGATCGCCTCAAAGACAGCCGCATCAAGACCGAGCAGGAAGACACAATTCTGGCCGGTGTTGGCACAGTTCAGGGTTTGAAGTTAGTGGCTGTTGTCCATGAATTCAATTTCATGGGCGGCTCGCTCGGCATTGCGGCAGGCGAGGCCATCGTCAAAGCATTTGAGCGCGCCATCGCGGAAAAATGCCCGCTGGTGATGTTCCCCGCTTCTGGCGGCGCCCGTATGCAGGAAGGCATTTTGTCGCTGATGCAGTTGCCACGCACGACGGTTGCGCTGAACATGCTGAAAGAAGCAGGCCAGCCTTACATCGTGGTGCTGACCAACCCGACAACGGGTGGCGTGACCGCGTCTTACGCCATGCTGGGCGATTTGCACATGGCCGAGCCGGGTGCAGAAATCTGCTTTGCAGGCAAGCGCGTGATTGAGCAGACCATCCGCGAAAAGCTGCCGGAAGGCTTCCAGACATCGGAATACCTGCTTGAACACGGCATGGTGGACATGGTGGTGAAGCGTCATGATATTCCAGACACGCTGGCGCGCGTTTTGAAGATCATGACCAAGAAACCCGCCAATGCCAACACAGACACGGTTTCCATTATCGACGCATCTCGGGCGGTTTCCGTCTAATCTATACGCCACACCTGTAAGCCTTGGAATTCACATGACAGACATAGCCGCAAGCCAGGCCGAACAGGTTATTGACGAGTTGATGAGCCTGCATCCCAAGGGTTTTGATATGACCCTTGGGCGCATGCGCCGCCTTTTGGCGGTGCTGGGCAACCCGCAAGACAAATTGCCGCCGGTGATCCATGTCGCTGGCACCAATGGCAAAGGCTCTTTCACCGCCTTCTCCCGCGCATTGCTGGAGCAGGCGGGGCTTGCCGTGCATGTCCACACCTCTCCCCATCTGGTCAATTGGCACGAGCGTTACCGTATCGGCGTCAAAGGCGGTAGCAGTGCTTTGGTGGAGGATGCCGTTCTGGCAGATGCCCTTCGCCGGGTGGCGAAGGCCAATGATGGTCAGGCCATTACAGTGTTTGAAATCCTCACCGCTGCGGCCTTTTTGTTGTTTTCCGAAATTCCTGCCGATGCGGTGATCATGGAAGTGGGCATGGGCGGACGGCTGGATTGCACCAATGTGGTCGATACGCCCGCCGTGTCAGTGGTCATGCCAATTTCCTTCGACCATCAGGCCTATCTCGGTGATCGGGTTGAACTGATTGCGACGGAAAAAGCCGGGATCATGAAGAAGAACTGTCCGGTGGTGATTGGTCATCAGGAATTTGATGCCGCCCGCGAAGCACTGATTGAAACGGCTGAACGTCTCGGCGGTCAGCTTGCTGTGTTCGGGCAGGATTTTCTGGCCTTTGAAGAGCATGGACGGCTGGTTTATCAAGACGAGACCGGCCTGATGGACCTGTCCCTGCCCAAATTGCCGGGGCGCCACCAATATGCCAACGCCGCTGCCGCCATTCGCGCCGTGCGGGCCGCCGGCTTTACCGTCACGCAAACCATGGCCGATGCCGCCATGACCAGTGTGGAATGGCCCGGTCGCCTGCAAAGGTTAAACGAAGGCCTGCTGGTGGAGCATGCCCCGAAATTCTCCGAGATATGGGTGGATGGTGGCCATAATCCCGGCGCAGGCGAAGTGATTGCCGAGGCCATGGCGGGCTTTGAAGAACGCCAGTCGCGCAGGCTTTACCTGATCATCGGCATGCTCAACACCAAAGAGCCACACGGCTATTTCAAAGCGTTTGAAGGCTTGGCTGTGCATGTGTTTACGGTGCCGATCCGCGGAACCGATGCCGCCTTGGACCCCGTTGCTCTGGCCACCGCCGCTTATGATGCAGGCATTCCCGCAACGCCGGTATCGTCTGTTGCTGAGGCTCTGGAAGCCATTCGTGATCGACTGGACGCCAGCGATATGCCACCACGCATTCTGATTGGCGGCTCACTCTATCTGGTCGGCAATGCGCTGTCGGATAATGGGACACCGCCCAAATGAAGGGCGCGGTAAAGTCGTTTCTAACTTGAAAGTACCTTAAGATTAAGTGACGTCAATGAATTGAAGTTCTGGCCATATCCGCATCCATCGCTTTGCCTTTAAATGATATGTGTTCGTATCAAACGCCTTCAAATCGTTTGGCCTAATGACCAGTTGCTGCAAGTCATCCAGTCCTTTCGGTGCATAGACTTGAAAATCTCCGTCGTTCTCGCGGCGAATACCCAACATACAGGCTCTTGCAAGAAAATGGTCAATTCCTTCTGTTGCACGCCGTAGTGGTTTGTAAGGTATGCCAAATTTCTGTTCATACCATAAGTGAACGCGTGCTTGGTTCCGGATTTCAATGGCTTCATTTATGTCGTTAAAACACGGCAAAGCCTTTTGAATGGTGATATCCTCGGCTTCCCACGATAGATCGGTATCGTCGAAATAGAAGATGTCATAGTCTTTGATTCCGAATTTTGGATCGCGCCCGGTTTTCCAGTTCCACACTGTCTGAAATATGCAACCGGAAACGAGCCACGCATCATTCAGCGGCATCGATGGCAATAGATTTAGAATGGCTTCATTGGTGGGGTTGGTTAGAATTATTTCGATGAGTTGATCGTTGTTCACCGTGTTTGGCCTTGTTGGTAGATCGACAGCATTGATTTAAGTGACAGAAACATACGCTTGATTTGAAAAATGCCCACAAAAAAGCCCGGCATCGACCGGGCTTTTTGCTGCATTCATTCGCTCGCATTTAAGCGGCGCTGGAGATCCAGTTGGAGAGGGCCGTCTTTGGCGATGCGCCAACCTTGATGTCGGCCACTTCGCCGCCCTTGAACATGGCAAGGGTTGGAATGGAGCGCACGCCAAACTTGGCGGCCAGTTCCGGGTTTTCATCAATGTTGAGCTTGGCGATCTTCACCTTGCCAGCCAGTTCAACGGAGATTTCGTCCAGGCTTGGAGCGATCATCTTGCAAGGACCGCACCATTCTGCCCAGAAATCCACGACAACAGGTTCTACGGATTGCAGAACTTCTGCTTCGAAATTGTTACTATCGACTTTTACGGTAGCCATTGGCTGCTCCTTGGAGAAATGCTGTTGTCACATATATGATGATTATCAGTCAGATTTCAATGTGATCTTCTGTAGCGGGCTGAAGTGCTTGCAGCGCATGGCTCATTGTGTCCTCCGTCAGGGTCACAACATGTGGCCCCTCGGTATAGACGAGGATACAGTCTATCGGTTTTCCCGGATAAAGAGGTATCAACAATTCCCGATAGATGGCCAACTGGGCGCTATGGGCCAGAGGCACATCCGCGAGCCTTTTGGGCGGCTGACGGTTGGTTTTATAATCCAGCAGGATCACTTTTTCGTTTGTCACCACAATGCGGTCAATCCGGCCAGAAACGGCGCGAGGTTCACGTCCCAACCGGATGGTGCCCATAATCGAAAGCTCGGCCTGCGCGTGCTGGGTAAATACCTCTGACAGCTGCGGATGGGCAAGAATATCCAGAACGCCAGACACCAGCCGTTCCCGCTCCACCGCTGGCCAGAACCGGGCGGCACGCTCGCCATAACGCTTTGCGGCACCCGCACGCTCGGCCGAAGGCAGACCCGGCAGCATTTGCAACATGCGGTGGGCAAGGCGGCCCCGTTGCAGGGCAAGGCCCGCATCCTGCCCCTTGTCAAACAAGGGCGAGGTCAGCATCAAATCACCATCGTCCTCATCAATGGCAAGGCTTGCGCCGGAAGGACTTAAAGGACGCGGCAGACGCGGCGGTGGCGGGGCAGGGCGCAGCAGGGCGTCCGGCAGTGGTTCCGGGGTTTTGGCGATGCTCTGGGCAATATGCCGCTCAAAGCTCGCCCTTGCACCCGGCGGCTGCCACAGCAGGCCTTCCCAATCGCCTTCAGCACTGGAAAAGCGCTCGCGGCGGCAATTGTTCTCATCCAAAGCCAGAGTGGCGGCAATCATCTCATGCCAGACCTCGCTTTGCTGTATTTTGCCGCGATAGCCGCAGACCACCAGCCTGTCAGCAGCACGGGTCATGCCCACATAGAGCAGGCGGCGGTATTCTTCTTCAGTTGCCTGCTTTCGCCGCGCCACATCGGCACTGACAATGGCATTGTCCACGCCCTTGACCGGAGCCCAGATGGGAAACTCTGCCGTGCCATCATTCGACGGAATCATGCGGAATTTGGGCAGATGGGTGTGGTTGAATGCTTTAGAGCCGTCATCAACCAGAAACACAATCGGCGCTTCCAGACCCTTGGAGGCATGCACAGTCATCACCCGCACTTCGCTGCGTTCCTTATCCTGCTCGCGCTTCACCTCTGGGCCTTCCAGCTCCAGCATGGTGATAAAGGATTGCAGCCCCGGCAGGCCGGATTGCTCATGGGCAAGGGCAAAGGTGAGGAATTCATCGAGAATATCGCTGACTTCGCTGCCCAACCGCCCCAAAAACGCCCGCCGACCGCCAAAGGGGCCGAGAATGCGGGCGTAAAAATCATGCGGGGGCAGGTCGCGGGCCAGCGTTTGATAGTCTGATAGCCGGGTAGAGACAGAGAGCCATTTCTCTGAACCCTCTTCCGCCAAACGACGGATTTCAGCAAACACGCTGGCATCACCTCGCCGGGCTGAAACCTCAAACACATCCTCTTCGCTGAGGTTAAACAACGGGCTTTTCAAAAGCGCTGCCAAGGATAGATCATCGGCTGTGAGCAGAGTAAAGCGGCCAAGCGCCATCAGATCCTGAATGGCAATATGCCCGGTGAGCTTTAATCGGTCGGCACCTGCCACCGGAATATTGTTGCGGCGTTTTAGCGCTCTTGTCAGGGCATTGACGAAAGCACCGCGTTTTCGCACCAGAATGAGAATGTCACCTGCGTGAATGAAGCGCTCAACGCCCTTTTCAACAATGGTTTCCCGGCCAATCATGGACTCAATGCGCTGGGCAATGCGCCGCGCCAGAATGGCAGAGGGCGCACTTTCTGGCGTGGCATCAAACGGAGCGGTCCAATCATCGTCATTGTCCACACCTTCTGGGGCCACCATCTGCCAGACTTCCACCGCGCCGGGGTGGCCGCTGCGGCTGGACATATGCACCACTGGCTCATTGGTGGCCGAAAGACCCCGTGCATTGGCCCCGTCGGAAAACACCTGATCGACTGCCGACAGAACCGCTTGGGTGGAGCGAAACGACAAAGGCAGACGCACCGTGCTGAAATTCTCACCGCCGCGTGCCACTTCGCGCTCGGTATCAGCGGCTTCCTGCGAAAACCGCTCAGGCCGCGCCCCTTGAAACGAGTAGATCGACTGCTTCTCATCGCCTACGGCAAAGAAGGTGCGGCGCACCGCGCGTGCACTTTCGCCGGAGAAGAAGTCTTCGCGTAGGGAGCGAATCACTGCCCATTGCACGGGGCTGGTATCTTGCGCTTCGTCCACGAGAATATGATCAACGCCCTGATCGAGCTTGTAATGAACCCAAGGGCCAACGGAGCTGCGGGTCAAAAGCTCGGCGGTGCGTGCAATCAAGTCTTCAAAATCCAGCTGGCTGCTGCGCTTTTTCAACTCCTCATAGTCAAGGCTCAGCCGTTCCGCCAAGGTTAGCGCCGCTTTGGTGGCCTTGAACAAGCGAAACAGCCGCAAACGCTCGCGGCACACCACCACATGCTCACGCGCTGCGGTGATGGCATCGGTTAGTTCCGGTGCCGCCTTTTTCATGGCAGCGGCAATCAGGGATACATCGGCCTTAGGTTTGTCCGCGCTGGTGTGAAAGGCCTCATCCAGCAGTTTTGCCCGCAAGAACGGATCGGGTTGGCGGACAGTGCGTTCCAAAAGCGCAGCCGTATCTTGCACTTTCACGCCGCCCTTGCTGAACGCAAGATCGATATAGCTGGAGAGCAGGTCACTGTTGAAACCCGCCAGCGGCCAATAAGCTTCTGCTAGGGATTGCTCGTTTTCATCCAACCCAAGACCAAGCGCGTGGCGCAAAGTGGCATCCACCCCGCCTTGATTGCGGGCTTGGGCCAGAAATCCGCGCACGGCATGACGGTTGGCAATAATATCGGACAACAGGTTTTCCAACCCGAATTCATCACCTAAACTCAGCACTTCGGCAAAGGTTTCGGCCAGTTCGGCATCATCTTCGGCTGCTGTGGCAGTGAGCAGCGAGCGGCGGGCATCGGACAGCAGCACGGAGGCTGCGCGATCATCCAGCACCGAAAAATGCCCGGCCACATTGGCTTCCAGCGGAAATTGATGCAGCAAGGATTCACAAAAGGCGTGGATGGTCTGGATTTTCAAGCCGCCGGGGGTTTCCAAGGCGCGGGCAAATAGCCGCCGCGCCTCGGCAATCTTCAGTGTGTTTGGCGGTATTTTTTCAATGTCTTCAATGCGCTTGGAAAGGGCAACATCGGGCAACGTTGCCCATTCCGCCAGCCGATCAAACACGCGGTTGGACATTTCAGAAGCCGCCGCCTTGGTATAGGTGAGGCAGAGAATGGATGAGGGCCGTGCGCCTGCCAGCAGCAGGCGAATCACCCGCTGGGTCAACACATGGGTCTTGCCCGATCCGGCATTGGCCGACACCCAAGCCGAGCGGGTGGGGTCCGATGCCGTCGCCTGTTTGATGGTGGTCCAATCAATCCAGACTTTGGGATCATCCGATTCTGGCAGCGTATCAACATCACTCATCGCCGCCGCCGCCTTCTTCTGTAGCTTCTGCCGTGGACCATTCTGCGACTCTGGCTAAATGATCATAATCGCCACTGTAATCATTCATCTGTGCAGGCATCAGCCGCGAGACATAGCCGCGTTCTCCCGATTGCAGCAGGGTGACAAAACGGGTCAATTGCTCTATGGATTCGGAGGCCAGATCCAGCGCCGATTTGGCCTTGTCAGCCTTGCCCGTCAGCTCATTGTTGACATTCTCGGCCTTGAAGCGCCCGCCAGGACGGAGCCGCACATAGGTGAGATTGTCTGGTGTCAGCCTGCCGACATCCTTGAATGCCCCCATTTTCAGGGCAGCAGCTTCGAGCGCCAATTGCGGGTCGAGCAGAGATCGAGCCTGTGCCGTGCTGGGGTTGGAGCCAGTTTTATAGTCAATAATATCCGCATGGCCTGCGCGGATATCAATCCGGTCGGCAACACCCGTGAGCCGGATATTGATACCATCGAGATCCACACCTGCGCGGGCTTCGGTGATCATTTTGGCCGGGTCCCGCTGGCGCTGCCAGTCAATAAAGGCGCGACCGACATCGCCAAAACGCTTTCGCCAGACAACATCAATATGTGGCGGCAGGTTCTCGGCATCAAACAGTTCATCGGTGATCCGCTGCATCAGATGCTCGGCATCCGGCCCCAGTTTTTCCGGCATTTGCGAGATGAAACGCTCGACAATGGCGTGATACAGCGTGCCGCGCTCGGATGCGCCGGGATCGCTGTTGAAGGGATCAACCGGGTCCAGCTTCAAAATCCGCCGCGCATAGATGGAATAGGGATCACGCCGCAGCCGCCCCACTTCGCTGAAAGAATAGGTTTTCGGGTGCAGGTCTTCCGGCGGTTTGGGGCTGGGCCGCAATGCCGGGGCCTGATCCGCACCTTGGTCCAGCAGATCGGCAAAATGCAGATAGCGCTCACCACGCTCTTTCATGCCCGCCACAAAATCCTTGCCGCCCAGCGCCATCAACCGTTGCAGCCAGCGGGAGGCAACGGTGGGGGCAGAGCCTTGGCGCAGTGCGCGGCTGTAAATCATCTGCCGCGTGCCATTGGCCATTTCAAAGTCATGGGCCAGCTGGCCAATCTGCCGCTCTGGTGGCTCCAGTCCCATCTCGGTTTTCATGGTGCGCGACAAAAACGGATTGTTGGTGGTGGTGCCGGGCCATGATCCCTCGTTCAACCCGCCGAGAATCATCGTATCCACGCTTTGCAAACGCGCTTCGAGCGCCCCGAAGATAAATACCCGCGGATGCCGAAGCGCCTTGGGCTTGACGGATTCGCTGGCTGTCAAAGCGGTGACAATATCAATCCATTGCGGCCCGTCGGCGCTCATCTGGCCATCGGTGTTCATGATTTCGCTCAGCAGGCGCACCAGAACCGCACCCGCTTCATTGCCCCAGAGTGGAGCCAGATTGCCACTGTCTTGGCGGGCAACAGCTTCCAGCACGCGCCCGGTGCGCTCGGCCCACTCTTTCAAGGAGAGTCGAGAGGTGAAAGACCTGCCATCTGGCTTGGACACGACATGTCCAGCCAAAGGCTCCACGGCCTCTGCAATTGCCAAAGCCAGAAGGCGCGCGCGCTCCTTGGCTTCATCACTCATCGTGCGCCGCCATGAGGGCGGGTGGCGATCATCAAACTGTTCGATCAATTGCCGATCCAGCAGCGGGGCCAGCTCGGCAATATCCACCGGGCCTTTGCCGCCGCGTAACGCTATGGTTTCCAACGCATCGGCTGCTGCTTGCAAGCCGTCATCCGCCTGCCCAAACCGGGCCAGCGGATGTTTCAAAAGCGAAACAATCGCCACCGGATCACCGGGGCGCAATGTTGCCTCCAGCACCAGCGCCACCAATGTGCCCTGTGGTGTCGATGAAAAGGGCGTACCCGCCGAATCATCGGCAATAATGCCAAAGCGGGCAAGCTCGGATGCCACCCGGCGGGCGAGGTTCCGGTCTGGCGTAATCAGCGCTGCACGGCTTTCGCCGCCATCACTTCCCGGTTTTTCCAATGCCAGCCGCAGCGCCACCGAAATGGCAATGGCTTCCTCGCGCTCATTGCCCGCCTCAATCAAACTCACATCGGCAAAGGCGGCTTGAAAGCGTGCATCACCAAAACTCTTGCGCCATGCCGTCCAGCCATCGGTGGCCTTGGCGGGCGATAGCGCTCGTGAGAGAATTTCCGCGCGGTCTGCCAGATCGGCATCTGCCGTTTGCAGCACCGCGACATCATCACGCACTATCCCGAGTTTGCCCAGCAGGCGGTGCAGGCCATATTGCGGATGGGTGCGGGCTGTGGGTTCTGGTGGCATGCCGGCTGGCTGTTCGCCGCCCACAATGGCCCATTGCTCTTGCGGCAAGGTTTTATCCAGACCGGGCAGCACAATCACCCCTTGGGGCAGGCGCGAGACCGAAGCAATCAACTCGGATGCCGCCGGAATAGAGCCGGTGGAGCCTGCAACAATCACTGGGCCTTCGGGCGGGTTGGCTTCCAGCTGTTTCCGCTCGGCTTTTAACAGCGCATTGCGGTGTAAAACCGGGGAGGATCGCTTCAATTCTTCCAATCGTGCGGGCCAATAGGCGCTGGCGATCAACAGAAACTCCAGCGTCAATTGCCACCACGAGGCAAAATCACGGGCGTCGAGCTTTTCCAGATCGGCCCAATCACGCTCTTCGGTTTCCACCGAATCGATCAATTCCACCAGAGCGCGGGCCAGCCACACGGCATCAGCCGGGCTTGCCGGGGCCACCAGCGGTGTCTCGGAATGAATGCTCAACACAATATCCGGCAGCTTGTTGCGCCAGAGCAAAATCAGCTGCGCCAGTTCCAGCAGCCGCACGGTGTTGCTGATCGGCGGGTTCAGAGCCAAAAGCGCAGGGGTGTCAGTGTCGAAATAGCTGGCGTCTTCTTCTGCCTCGCCCAGCGGCTTGATGATCGGCAAAATCGCAGCCTTGCCCCCCAAAACTTCCACAAATTCCGCCCGCAATACACGCGCCGCACGCTGTGTTGGCACCAGAATGGTGACTTTCGAGAGCGAGAGCGGATCATCCGGGTTATGGGAAAACCCCGGCACCAAGCGCCCATCACACAGCGAATGGGCAATCAGCCGCAAAAATGGCTGGGCTGCGGGAATGGTCAGAACGCGGGCCGTGGTGCCAGACATGAATTATCCGCCTTGTGTATGCTGTTGGATCACGGCTTCAGCCTCACCAATGGCTTCAGGTGTGCCCACAGTCAGCCAATGGCCTTGCAGCTCAAGGCCATAGAGGCGGCTTTGGGCAATGGCGCGATCAAAATAGATATTGATGTTGAAAGGGTCCTTTGGCGCATCATCCAGCAGCGAAGAGTGCATGGCCAGCGCCCCGCAATAGACAAACGGGTTGGGATCACCCTCTTGATAGCGGCTCAAGCGGCCATCGGGTGCGAGGTTGAAGTCGTTTTTGCCATTGTGCCCTGTGGTGTTTTCCAGCTTCACGCACAGCATGGCTATATCCATGCGGGTGGGATCGAAAAACTGGCTGAGACGCTGCAGATTGGTGGGCTGATCAGGCTCCTCGCCAATCCAGAACAGATCGGCATTCATCACCAGAAGCGGGCCGGGCGGCATATGCTGGATGCCTTGAACAAGCCCGCCACCATTGTTGAGCAGGCGTTCCTGCTCATCCGAGATCACAATGCGCGGCTCCTGCCGCCGTGACAAATGCGTCAGCATCTGGTCGGCAAAGTGATGCACATTCACCACCGCCGTCTCAACACCTGCCTGCTGCAAATGGTCCAGCGCGTAATCCAGCAGGGTTTTGCCCGCCACTTGCACCAGCGGCTTGGGCATGGAATCGGTGATGGGACGCATACGGGTGCCAAGCCCTGCGGCCAGCACCATGGCTTGATGGATGATCATGGAGCCTTAATCTGTTCTTTTGTTTGAGTTTGTCTTTTCAGGAAAACCGGATTCCACTTTTCCTTCCAAACTCTAATTCAACAGACCGAGTTTTGCACACCAATCACGCAGCGGTGCAAGGGCTTCATGCTCGAAAGCCATGGAAAGATAGGTGAGGGTGCGCGGCATATGCTGCATATAGCCGGGTTTGCCATCGCGCTTCAAAAGCCGAAACCACAGACCCGCCAGCTTGCAATTGCGCTGGGCGGCCATAATGGCAAAATCGCGCCGGAATGTGGCTTCATCAAACCCACCGCTTTCATGGCGGGTCGATAGATAGCTGGCAATTAAACTATCCATCAAAGGCCGCTCAATCGTCACTCTCGCATCCTGCGCAATCGAAGCCAGATCATAGGCCGAGGGGCCAATCATCGCGTCTTGAAAATCAATCAAGCCAACCCGATCAAACCCGCTTTTATCACCGCGCCAGATGATGTTGGGCGAATGAAAATCGCGCATCACCAAGGATTTTTCCGCCGATGCCAGCTGGTCAATCAATCCATCCCAAATGGCGAGATAGTCGGCCCGTTCCTGCGCTGTCGCCTCGCGGTTCAGCTTCCATGGAATGTGCCAGTCAATCAGCAATTCGGCTTCCATTTTCATCGCCACCCGATCAAAATCGGGAATGTGATGGGTGTGGGTTTCTGTCACCTTGATGTCGCGGGGGAAATCCAGCGCGTGAATATGGGCAAGGCAAGCCACAGCAGCGTGATAGCGCTCGGCGATCGGTGCGCCATTTTCATCTAGTACGCCGTCAATGCCCAGATTTTCCAGCAGCAAAATGCCTTGATCCAGATCACACTCATAAATCTCCGGTGCCGCAAGGCCCTTAGCGCGCAAGGCTTCGCCAATGGCCACAAATGGATAAGCATCTTCGGCCAGATGCACGATTTGCGAATAGGGTTTTCCATCACGGATTGGTGGGCCATTGGGGCGCTTGGGCGTATCCATTAGCACCATGCTATCCCGGCCCGGTGCCGCGATGGTTTCATAGGTGCGGGTGGAGGCATCGCCTGTCAGATGGCGGCGGGTGGCACCCGTCAAGCTTTGGGCGTCGAGAAAACGGCGGATGTTCAAGCTGCGTTGAATCCGGCTTAGTTTTACCTCTGGCCCGGTAATGGTCAGTTCGCGGCCATCATTGGGTGTGAAGCTGTAGGTGAGGGAAATGCCGTCTTTCGGCAGCCGATCTTCTGCCCGCTGCGGCCACTCCACCAGACAAATGCCGTTTTCCAGCGCTTCATCAAAGCCAAGCTCGTCCAGCTCCGATGAATCACCCAGCCGATAGAGATCAAAATGGGCCGCTGGAATGCGCAGATCATAGCTTTGCACCAGCGTAAACGTCGGGCTTGGCACTTCCAGCTCAGGGTCTTCGGCAATGGCGCGCAGCAAGGCGCGGGCCAAAGTGGATTTTCCAGCCCCGAGATCGCCATGCATGGCAAGGCAATCGCCGGGTTTCAGCACCAGAGCCAAATCCTCGCCAAGCTGCTTGGTGGCAGCTTCATCGGCAAGGATCAGCGTGATGGAAGATGCAGCCACTGTCATTCTGCGGCGGCAACCGATTGCGATGGGGTGCCGGATGGAATCCGGCAAACCACTGTGGTGCCCATATCGGGCGCACTGTTGAGTGACACGGTGCCGTTGTGCAGCGACACAAAACTCTCAACAATCGAAAGTCCAAGCCCGGCACCAGAGCGCTTGCCAGTCTTGGCGTTCGAAGAGAAGCGCTTGAATACCGTGGGCAGCATGTCTTCGGGAATGCCGTAGCCGGTATCGGTGACCGAGAACACGAAATCATCGGCCTCGCGCCAGCATTTCAGCGTTACGGTTTCGCCCTCGCGGGAGAAATTCACGGCATTGGTCAGGATCTTGATCAAAATCTGCTTCAAACGCTGCTGATCGGCCACAATGGCCCCAAGCTGCGGCGGCACCATGATTTCCAGCGTCACGCCACCTTCTTGCAGGCGGTCGGTCATCTGCATTGAAACATCGTCCAGCAGATCAGCCAGATCAATATCAGTGTAGTTCAGCCGCATGATGCCCGCGTCGACGGTGGCGAGATCGAGAATATCATTCACAATGGTCAGAAGCACGGAAGACGACGTTGAGATATGATCGACATATTCCGACTGCCGCTCATTCAATGGGCCAATCGCCGTGGTCTTCAAAAGGTCAGTAAAGCCAATGATATTGGTCAGCGGCGAGCGCAGCTCGTAAGAGACATGCTGGACAAAATCATTCTTCAGCTCATCGGCCTTGCGCAGGGCGTCGTTCTTTTCCAGCAATGCCCGTTCGGCCCGCACGCTGTCGGTAATGTTCACGAAAGTCAGCATGGTCTGGGCATTGGGCAGCGGGGTCACGCCATAATCCAGCACTAAGCCGGAGAGAAGCTCAATCGTGCCCTGGCTGGAGGGGCGTTCATCCTCAAAACTGGTGATCATCTTGCCAAAAGCGCGCCAGCCATCCGGCTTGTCATAAGAGGCGGCGCAGGCAACTTCAATGCCGCGAATGTGGGTGCCCGGTGCGGCTTCCGCCTCGGTAATGCCCCAGAGCGCCCGGAATGCAGGGTTGGACAGCCGGATGCGGCCATCCGGACCAAACACCGCTACGCCTTCGGAAAGATGGTCGATGGTTTCGCCCTGCACCTGTACCAGCGTGTTGTAGCGGGTTTCCAGATCCACCTGTTCGGTGAGGTTCTCAAACACCCATGTTGCCCCGCCTTGCGGATGGGCCGAGGCGATAACCCGCAGCGTCTGGCCATTGGGCAGGTGCCAAAGCGAGGTCTGGGTATCAATCGAGCGGTAAACGGAGAGGGTATTTTCCTTCCACGCCTTCCAGCTTAATTGCTCTGGCAGCTTGCCTGCGCTGCGCAGGCGGTCCAGCAATTCGCTGTGGTCGGGATGGGATTCCAGAAACGCCATATCCAGCGACCAAAGCTGCTGGAAGGCTTGATTGTAAAATTGCAGCCGCCGCTCGCCATCAAAAATCGCCACGGGGGTGGCGAGATGGTCCAGCGTTTCGGCGTGGCTTTTCAAAGTGCGCTTCAGCTCTTCACGCAGCGCTTCCTCGCGCGACACATCAATGGCCATGCCACAAGAGCCGGTGGGGGTTTTGGTATCGACAACGCTGAAGAAGGTACGGTTGCCATGCACTACGGTGGAGACCGTATCGATGAACGGCGAAACCGGGGTGATGGTGGCGCGGATTTTTTCGCGCGTGATGGTGTTGAGGATTTCGCGGCCCTCATGCACGGCCTGATCGGGCGTCAGCGCCTCCACAGAATCGCTATAGGCCTGATTGACCCAGATCAGACGGCCATTGCTGTCCCGCTGCCATACGGGCTGCTCGACGGATTCCAACAGGCCTTCAAAAGATTCGATAGTGGAGGACAGCCGCGCTTTTTCAATCTTCAGTTCGGCCAGCTCGGCGCGCAGATTGTTCAGCGCCACAAAACGGGCAAAAGCGCGTCCGCCAGAGACGCGGCCCTGAACTTCCAGCACTTCATCGCGATGGGTTTCCACAATCAGATCAAAGCTCTGGGCGTGAAAGCGCAGTTTCTCAATCGCCTGATCGAGATCAGCGGCGGCTGAGGGCTTGAGCCAGCGGCCAAAGGCCAGAAAATCACTCTCGGTCTGCGGAGCGCCGGTTTCCACCGGCAAATGGCCCAATTGTTCGGGTTTTTCAGCCTCACCATCCCAGATCACAATTCGGCGGTTCTTGTCGGCAATCAGGGCCTGATAGCGTGAGATACGCTGATTGGCCTCGGACAGGGCCGAGCGCACTTCCTGGCTTTCAGCCTCAATGGTGCTGCGCTGGCGCATCAGCCATAGCGACGACAAAAGCGTTGCTGAAATGCCAGCGATGACCAGCGAAAACCCAATCATCTCGGAGGAGGAAAACGAGTTGCTGCCGCCAGCATTCAAGCTTTGCGCCAAAGCAGGGCTTGTCCCCGCCAGCGCTGCCGTCAAACCACGGGCAAGACCCAGAACATAGCCGTTGAGCGTTGTGCCACACCGCAGCCAACGCAAAGCGCTCTGGCCAGTTACACATCGCTGATCCGCAACCGTATAAGCCATTCTTTTTACAGGCGTCATTCCGGCACGCAGAATGTTACCCGCCCTTCCCCGTAGGAACGGGTATTTCGTATGAACCGTCATTTCCGGTCTGTCTCCGTCCTATTGCCGCATCTGTGACAAGACATCCCCATTTCCTGTGCCAATTTAGTGCAATTACCCCCTTTGAAAGACGCAGGCATCAACTGCGCCTGGAGGGAGCAACCACACAAGTGCATCCCTTTTTGGGGAAGGAGGCCGACCAGAGCTGATTGTCTGTTCGTCTCCGCGCACTCACGTTGGCACACGAATCAAGTGTTAAAACAATACTGTGGATAAGATTCTGCGGGAAGGGGGAACCGGAAAAAAGAAATCGCGGCCTTTGTCAAGACCGCGATCTCTATATCTTGTGTGTATATGGTTAATGATTAGTATCTGTAGTGATCAGACTTGAATGGACCGGCTGGTGTCACACCAATATAGGCAGCCTGCTCTTCTGAAAGCACAGAAAGTTTTACGCCGAGCTTTTCCAGATGCAGGCGCGCGACCTTTTCATCAAGGTGCTTGGGCAGAACGTAAACCTGGTTCGTGTAGGCATCTGGTTTGGTGAACAGCTCGATCTGGGCCAGAACCTGATTGGTGAAGGAGGCGCTCATCACAAACGATGGGTGGCCTGTGGCGTTGCCAAGGTTCAGCAAGCGGCCTTCCGACAGTAGGATCATGCGGTTACCAGCCGGGAAGGTGATCATGTCCACCTGTGGCTTGATGTTGGTCCAGGTTAGGTTCTTCAGGGCGGTGACCTGAATTTCATTGTCGAAGTGGCCGATGTTGCCAACAATCGCCATGTCCTTCATCTCGCGCATATGCTCGATGCGGATCACGTCCTTGTTGCCGGTGGTGGTGATGAAAATGTCAGCCGACTTGGCAACATCTTCCAGTGCCACCACTTCAAAGCCGTCCATAGCCGCTTGCAGGGCGCAGATCGGGTCTACTTCCGTGACTTTCACGCGTGCGCCAGCGCCGATCAGCGATGCAGCGCAGCCCTTGCCCACGTCGCCGTAACCGCAAACCACGGCAACCTTGCCAGCCATCATCACGTCGGTTGCGCGGCGAATGCCGTCTACCAGCGATTCCTTGCAGCCGTATTTGTTGTCGAACTTCGACTTGGTGACCGAGTCATTGA
>DNPN01000201.1:24721-29700 GCA_003501385.1 Rhizobium sp.
AGTCATTGACGTTGATGGCCGGGAAAGGCAGCAGGCCCTTCTGGCTCAACTGGTACAGACGGTTCACGCCTGTGGTGGTTTCTTCGGTGACGCCCTTGATGGCATCGCGCTGCTTGGTGAAGAAGCCCGGCGTTGCCGCCATGCGCTTCTTGATCTGTGCAAACAGGATTTCTTCTTCTTCAGACGATGGGTTCACCAGAACATTTTCACCGGCTTCAGCGCGTGCGCCCAGCAGGATGTACATGGTGGCATCGCCGCCATCGTCGAGAATCATGTTGGAAGGCTGGCCATCGGTCCACTGGAAGATCTTGTCAGTGTATTCCCAGTATTCGGTAAGGCTTTCACCTTTGATGGCAAATACCGGAACGCCGGAAGCTGCGATGGCAGCGGCAGCATGATCCTGCGTGGAGAAAATGTTGCACGATGCCCAGCGAACGTCTGCACCGAGAGCGGTGAGGGTTTCAATCAGCACAGCTGTCTGAATGGTCATATGCAAGGAGCCGCTGATCCGGGCACCCTTCAAAGGCTTGGTTTCGCCGAGCTCGCGGCGGCAGGCCATCAGGCCCGGCATTTCCGTTTCAGCAATATCCAGCTCCTTGCGGCCGTAATCGGCAAGGGTGATATCGGCGACGATGTAATCCTGTGCAATGCTCATGGCGTTCTCCAGACCGGGATTGAACCGCTGGGCTATCTTCTGGTTTCAGGCAGAAAGAGACATCCCAACGACGCCCGCCATTTCAGGCAGGCCGTTGCATCCGGTGTATCAGGGAAAGCCGATGATGGCAATAATCACATAAAGAAGTCTTTATATCTTTATGTTGTTCGTGACGCCTTATGCCGCACGTGGTTTACATTTCCTCGCCAAACTTGTCGGCAACCAACGCATCCAGCGTATCCAGCGCCTTTTCGGCGTCTGTACCAGATGTTGTGACGGTGATGGTGCAGCCGGGGCTTGCTGCCAGCATCATCAGGCCCATGATGGATGTTCCGCCAACCGTGGTGCCATCTTTGGAAACCGTAACATTGGCCTCAAAGCCCTGTACGGTTTGCACAAATTTGGCAGAAGCGCGGGCATGTAGGCCGCGCTTGTTAACAATCAGCAGCTCTCGCGTGAAGGATGTCATGGCTGGCGTGGTTCCTATTTTCCGCTCAAAACGCGGCTGGCCACGTTGATATATTTCCGCCCGGCTTCTGATGCATCAATCAGCGCCTTTTCCATATCGTTTTCACCGCGCACACCTGCCAGCTTGATTAGCATGGGCAGGTTGACGCCGGCAATCACTTCAATCCGGCCGGTGTTCATCACTGATATGGCCATATTGGAGGGTGTTCCGCCGAACATGTCGGTGAGGATAATCACCCCGTGGCCGTCATCGGCGCGCAGCACCGCATCCAGAATATCCTGACGCCGCTGATCCATATCGTCTTCAGCGCCAATACAAATTGTTTCAATGAATTTCTGCGGACCAACAACGTGTTCCACGGCATAATGAAATTCTTCAGCCAGCCTGCCATGAGTGACAAGCACAAGTCCGATCATTCGCTTATAGCTCCCTGCTCAACTGCTGACGGCCAGTTATCGCACTGCAAAACGCTCGTTTACTCGTCTGTTGATCGAAGATCAATCGTCTTGCCCGCCGCAATCTAAAAAGCCACTGCATTTCACCCCAAACGCCGTCTTTCGGCCATTCGTGATCTTAAAACCTGCCCAACTGAACGGCTATCTTGGCGATGAAAACGCGAAGTGCAAGTACAAAATAGTTGTATGCTGCACGTGCTTGGCTTTTGTTACGGAAAAAACGAGCACGAATTTTGCGCCCCCCCCGAAAAAGTCAGGGGTTCTGCTGCCCATTTTTCTGATAAAGAAGCGAGTTCGTCAGCAAGTTCTGCACCAAGGTGATATCGGGATTGTGTGCAACACATATCCGCAACACCGGCAACGTGATGGTTGAAAAAAAATCCATGGTTTCATCGCTCTGCGGCAAACGCTCTGGCACGTCGCACAAAGCTACGGGCATGATCACCGCATCAATAACAGCTGATCCTATGCTGGGGATGTGCACAATGCCGCTAAAGCGGACTTCCATCATATCTTTGATTGTCTTTGCGCGGTGGGCCATCAACGTATCACCCTGCGCTTCGATCCAGACTTGATCGTCGCTGATCAGAGCGCAAAACATGCCATTGCGAGCCGCATCATGCAGCAGCAGTCTGGCCAGTTGGGATTTGCCACAACCACTGGGGCCGAGGATCAAAAACCCCTGCCGCCCAAGCACCACGCCAGTGGCGTGAAGATTGGTTCGGCTATTTATCATGGGTGCTCGGATCGGCGGGCAGGGTCAGAATGAAGCGTGCGCCGAGGATATTGCCCGTTCCCGGCTCCACAATATTCTCGGCCCGCAGCGAGCCGCCATGGGCTTCGGCAATCTGGCGGCTGATGGACAGGCCAAGGCCAGAGTTTTGGCCAAAACTCTCACCATCGGGGCGGTCCGTATAGAAGCGCTCAAAGATCCGATCAATGTTTTCGGCCTGAATGCCGGGGCCGTTGTCCTCAACTGTGACAATGCAGCGGCTGCGCGTGCGCGACAATTTTACCGAAATCAGCCCTTCTTTTTCCGGCACAAAGGAGCGGGCATTTTCAATCAGATTGGTAACAATCTGGCCGATGCGCAGGTCATGACCCTGCACAATAAAGCGGTTTTTCTGCCCGGGCTTCTGGTCGAGCATATATTCGATCTGCACCGGCTTTTTGCTGCTGCGAATTTGCCGCGAGATTTCAACAAGATTGCCCAGAACCACTTCCATGTTCACCGGAGCCGCATCAGAACGCGCCAGTTCCGCATCCAGCCGAGATGCATCGGAAATATCGCTGATCAACCGATCAAGGCGGCGCACATCATGCTGGATAATGTCATGCAGGCGTTGTTTGGAGCTATCGGTTTTGGCCACGGGCAGGGTTTCCACCGCACTTCGAAGCGAGGTGAGAGGGTTTTTCAGCTCGTGGCTCACATCGGCGGCAAAGCTCTCAATGGCGTCGATCCGGTCATAGAGGGCGGTGGTCATTTCACGAAGGGCCACAGAGAGATTGCCGATTTCGTCCTGACGAATGGAAAAATCCGGGATTTCCTCGCGCTCCTTTGCCCCGCGCCGCACGCGAATGGCGGCCGCCGAGAGGCGGCGCAACGGATTGGCAATGGTCGAGGACAACAGCAGCGACAAAACAATATTCACCAGCGTCGCGACGCCAAACACCCGCAAAATCGCCAGACGCTCGGCATGGACGATCTTGTCAATATCACCGGCCTGCGTGGACAATAACAGCACGCCAAGCACAGCCCGAAAACGCTGAACCGGCACGGCTACCGACACAATCAACTCACCCTGTTCGGTCACGCGCACCACAGCGCCGCGCACGCCCGTCAAGGCATTCATGACTTCCGGATAAATCGAGCCATCACCGCCCGGTGCTTCTTTGTAAAGCGGCACATTGCCGGGTTGCAGCAGGCGGTTGAACAGTTTGCTGAACCAATCGGCCCAGCTTTCACTATCGCCTTCAACGGGTTGCAGATCGTAGCGCAAAATCTGGCCACGCGAATAGAGATGGCGCGAATCCAGCAACAGATTGGCATCGGCATCAAACAACCGCGCGCGGGTGCGGGTGGGAGAGATCAGTCGCCGCAATACCGGGGCCACGCGCTCGGGATTGATCGGAAATTCCAGATCTTCATCCTTGGGCACGGGCGTAATGCTTTGTCCGGCCTGCAATTCCAGCAGCTTTTGCGGATCGATGGTGATGGAATTGGTATCCACCGAGGCCGAGGCCGCGATGGCCCCGGCAATGATTTCGCCCTGCGTCAACAGGCTTTCCACGCGCGCATCAATCAGCCCTTCACGGAACTGATTGAGATACATGATGCCGCCAACCAGAACGATCAGCGCCGCCAGATTGAAAAAGACAATACGGCGCGTCAGGCTGGAAAACACGGCATTGCCGAAAATCCGCCGGATCAGTGTGAAAGGGTGGGAAAAGGAAAAGCGTCTTCGCGCCGCGCGACCTTCGCCCGGCTCACTGTCCTTGTCCTCTGATCGCCTCATCAAGGAGATGCCCTTTCAAACCTCATGTCAGCTCTTGCGGCTGGCTCATGTTCACGCTGTTTCGCGGAAGCGGTATCCTACACCGTAGAGCGTTTCAATCATGTCGAAATCATTATCGGCCATTTTGAACTTTTTGCGCAAACGCTTGATGTGGCTATCAATCGTACGGTCATCCACGTAGACCTGCTCATCATAGGCCGCATCCATCAACGCATCACGGCTTTTGACCACGCCAGGGCGCTGCGCCAGAGAATGGAGAATCAGGAATTCTGTGACTGTGAGCGTCACCGGATCACCCTTCCAGGTGCAGGTGTGGCGCTCCTGATCCATCACCAGCTGGCCGCGCTCCAGATTGCGGGCCTGCTGTTCGGCTGCGGTTTTGACATTTCCGCCAGCGGCAGCACTTTCGCGGTTTGCGGCGCGGCGCAAAATGGCTTTTACGCGCTCCACCAGCAAACGCTGCGAAAAGGGTTTGGTGATAAAGTCGTCAGCACCCATTTTCAGGCCAAACAATTCATCAATCTCTTCATCCTTGGAGGTCAGGAAGATCACCGGCATATCGGACTTTTGCCGCAGGCGGCGCAAAAGCTCCATGCCATCCATGCGCGGCATTTTGATATCGAATATGCCAAGGTGGGGTGGGCGTGCCAAAAGTCCGTCCAGCGCGGACGCGCCATCGGTATAGGTTTCGACCTTGTAGCCTTCCGCTTCCAGGGCAATGGATACGGACGTCAGGATATTCCGGTCGTCATCAACCAGCGCGATTGTTTGCATGCGGCTTATCTCCGTCATATTTGTGCAGTCCCGGCGTTAACCACCCGCTCTTGTGTCGGCGGTTCTGGAATTGCTTCATGAGGGTAAAGGTGGAACAAATTGTGGCAAAG
>DNPN01000201.1:29939-30436 GCA_003501385.1 Rhizobium sp.
AAAGGTGGAACAAATTGTGGCAAAGATAAAGGGTCGGATGATGATGAGCGATCAATCCGTCTTCAGGGCAGTTTTTAGCAGGCACACGGACATGTGATCCAATTGAACCGATTTAAAAACTGGCATATCAGTTTAAACCGATTAAATATCTGATTCTATTGAATTTTATTGAATTTCTGCCCTTGCAAATTTAAAATCTAAGCTCTAGCGTCAAAGCATATTTGAACGCCAATCCTGCTGAATAAAGGAATATCTCATGGAGGAGCTTGGAGTGAACAATCCCAAGACAGGTATTGAGACGATGGGTTTGGGCAAGGCTGCTCGTGTCCACTATAACCTTCTTCCCGCGGCTCTGTATGAGCATGCCATCCGCAACGGCGAAGCGGTTTTGACCGCTGATGGTGCCCTTCTGGCGGAGACGGGTCAGCATACCGGGCGTTCTCCGAAGGATAAGTTTATCGTTCGTGATGCCAACACGGATTGTGTGATCTGGTGGG
>DNPN01000133.1:0-11502 GCA_003501385.1 Rhizobium sp.
TCTCCGGCAAACCCGGAGCGGTTCAAACCCCAAGAGTCAGCTTTATAGAAGATTGGATTAGACCAGAACTCAACATCTTGCACCGGCCGGACGTCATTGCCAATCGCAAACAATTTGGCCATTGGGAATGCGATTTGATCCAGTTTCGGAAGAAGTTCGGAAAGGCAAATGTGACATCGCTCGTTGAGCGGGTCAGCCGCTTTGCAATCTTTCTACGCAACAACGACCGACAGTCCCGACCGGTCATGGATGGCCTTGTTCGTGCCCTTCAAGCCCTGCCCCACCTCGCCCGCCGGTCGATCACGTTCGACCTCGGAACCGAATTCACGGATTGGCCATATCTTCAGACAAGCATCGGGACGCAAACGTGGTTCTGTGATCCACAATCACCCTGGCAAAAAGGTACCGTTGAGAACACCAACCGTCGGGTGAGGAAATGGCTTGGAACATTCTATTTCCAATGCAACACAGGCACGCTTTACTGTGGCACGGCCTGTGTTGGCTTTTTCATTGAAAACTAGAGAAGTCGTGCGTGGCGATTAACATCCTTGTACAGCAAATAGCGGAAGCGCCCAGGCCCACCAGCATAACAAGCCTGTGGGCAAAACGCGCGTAGCCACATGAAGTCACCGGCTTCCACCTCAACCCAGTCTTCATTCAAGCGGTAGACGGCTTTGCCCTCCAACACATAAAGACCATGTTCCATCACATGTGTTTCCATAAATGGAATGATGCCACCGGGCTGGAAGGTGACGATATTCAAATGAAAGTCATAACGAATATCATTGGGGTCGATAAAGCGGGTGGTTCCCCAAGCGCCGTTGGTGTCGGGCATCATGGTTATGTCATGCTCATCTTCGTGGGTGAAGATGGCGGGTGGTGCCTCCAAGCCGTCAACCGGCTGAAATGCTTTACGCACCCAATGAAATTTTGCCGGTTGTTCCGCCGCGTTGCGAATCTGCCAATTGCTCCCCGCAGGCAAGAAGGCGAAAGAGCCAGCGCGCAGCGCGTGGCCCCTGCCCTCTAGCGTCACGGTGATCGATCCTTCGACCACAAAGATCGCGGCTTGTGCTCTCACATCAGGTTCGGGTTTGTCGCTTCCGCCACCTGGCTCGACCTGCACGATGTATTGGGAGAATGTCTCGGAAAAACCTGTCATCGGCCGTGCGATGATCCAGGTTTTGGTGTTTTCCCAGTGTGGCAAAAGGCTGGTGACGATGTCACTCATCACACCTTTCGGGATAACTGCATAGGCGGTGGTAAACACCGCTTTTCCGGAAAGAAGCTGGGTTTGAGGCGGTAAGCCTCCAAAGGCGGTGTAATAGCTGTTCTGGCTCATCACTCATGTCCCGTATTTCGAATACAGCTTCCGTATTACGGCATAAATGTCAAAACAGGAATCCGTGGGAGAAGAGATTTTATCTTCAAACTCCGGCTTGCGCTAAGAGCACTTCCGAACGCAAAACCGCGATGCACTTTTGCTGGAAATGCTCTAAAACCCTCATTTGGCCATGGGAACGAAGAGGCTGAGTTTGACATCGCGAAGAACAACATTGGTGTGCATGCGTCGAATTTGTGGATTTTCTGCCATGAGCACGGCGGCGATATCATCGTAATGCTCGACATCTCTTGCCGTGACAATCGCGATGAGATCGACCTGCCCTGTAACATAGTAGACCTGCTGTATGTGATCCTGCTTGTCTGCCCAGGTCCTAAATCGTGCCAAGGCATCGTAATTGTCGCGCTCGATTTCCATACCGACAATGAACACCATGGGATGCCCCGTGGCCTTTCTGTCGACGATAGCGACTTCCGCTTTGATGATGCAATCTTCGCGCAACCGTTTTAGGCGTCTTTGTACCGCAGAGGCGGAAAGGCCGATTTCTTCGGCGATGGCTTCCGCCTTGATCTGGCAGTTGCGCTGGATGATGTCTATGATTTGACGATCAAACCGGTCCAGTTGTTCCATGCCGTTTCCTTTGCTGATCTTTGGATAACGGTCATCTTTTTTATCAGAGAGGCCGCATTGGCAATATTTTTTTGCATAATTTGTGCAGTAAAGCGATAAATTGCGGGTATTTTCTGCGAGTAACAGCCAGTATGGTGCGAAATTATGACAAACTGGACCCGATGATGACAGACAATGCGCTTAGCGCCCTTCAGGTGGAAAACATCCACAAAAGCTTCGGCGTGCATGAGGTCCTCAAAGGCGTTTCTGTCTCAGCCAAAAAGGGCGATGTTATTTCCATTATTGGTTCTTCCGGATCTGGAAAAAGCACATTTTTGCGCTGCATCAATTTTTTGGAAATGCCGGATCGCGGCCGTGTGATTGTAGCGGGTGAAGAAATTGCCATGAAGACCGTGCGTGGCGGCCAACTGCGCCCCGTGAGTCAACGCCAGATCGAGCGGGTTCGCACAGGTCTTGGCATGGTGTTTCAGAGCTTCAATCTCTGGGCCCATCGCACAGTTCTAGAAAATGTTATAGAAGCGCCAGTGCATGTGATGGGCGTTAAACGGGCAGAAGCAATCGAAAAGGCGGAAGCACTGCTGCACAAGGTTGGCCTCTTTGATAAGCGTGATGCCTATCCCGCGTTTTTATCTGGCGGCCAACAGCAGCGCGCGGCGATTGCCCGCGCCCTCTGCGTTGAGCCTGCCGTGATGCTGTTTGATGAGCCGACCTCGGCCTTGGACCCGGAACTGGTTGGTGAAGTTCTCAAGGTTATCCGTGATCTTGCAGAAGAAGGCCGCACGATGTTGCTGGTAACCCACGAAATGCGCTTTGCCCGCGACGTTTCCAGCCATGTCATGTTTTTGCATCAGGGTCGGGTGGAAGAAGAAGGAACGCCAGAGAGTGTCTTTGGCAACCCAACCAGCGCGCGCTGCCGTGAGTTTATCGGTGCTTTGGTGGATTAGCCCCTACCCTCGAATGAGTTTCGCTTATAACCCTCAATAGGAGACAGTTCATGAAATTTATCTCGATGCTTTTGGCCGGAGCGGCTTTTGCTGCTTCTGCTGTTGTTGCCCAGGCCGAAGTCCGCTTTGGTATCATGAATGAGTCCTACCCTCCCTTCTTTGCCAAGGATGCCAGCGGCAAATGGCAAGGCTGGGAAATTGATATGATGGACGCGGTTTGCGCCGAGATGAAGGAAAAATGCTCAATTGTGGAGCTTTCCTGGGATGGTTTGATCCCTGCCCTGAACGCCAAAAAATTTGACGTGATCTGGTCTTCGATGTCCAAGACTTCTGAGCGCTTGAAGGTGATTGACTTCACTGACAAATATTACAACACACCGAGCAAGCTTATTGGCGCGAGTGATACCAAGCCGGGTGCCACTGCTTTGAGCGTCAAGGGCAAAACCATCGGCATTCAGGTCTCGACCGTTCAGTCGGATTATTACAAGAAATATTTCTCAAAGGATGCCAGCGAGAAGACCTATCAGACGCTAGATGAAGCCTTTCAGGATCTGGCCGCTGGCCGCATCGACTACGTGTTTGGTGACTCCATTGCTCTGGATGCCTTCTTGAAAAGTGACACGGGCAAAAACTGTTGCGCCGACATGGGTGATGTTGCCGATGATCCGGACGTTCTCGGTGCTGGCGTCAGCGGCGGATTGCGCAAGGACGATGTTGCCCTGAAGGCCAAGCTCAATGCCGCCATTGCTGCGGTGCGGGCCAGCGGCAAATATGATGAGATCAGCAAGAAGTACTTCTCCTTCAACATTTACGGTAAGTAAGTCAGAACGGATCGTTGAACGATATGGCAAGCACGCAGAGCCTTCTTGAGCTGCTCTCCCCCTATCCTCCGGGATGGGGGGGAACTTTGCTGGTTGGAGCTTTGGCAACGCTTGCCATTTCCGCTGGTGCTTTTCTGATAGGCCTGTTGATTGGCATTGCGGGTGCGCTGGGCAAACTGTCCGGTCACCGTTTGTTGAAAGGTGGGTTGAACCTTTACACAACGGCAATTCGTGCTGTGCCGGAACTGATCCTGATTGTTGGCCTTTATTATGCCGGAACGGACGGCTTGAACCGATTGTTGCTAGCCTTTGATCTGCCGCAGATCGAGGTCAATGGCTTTGTGGCGGCCGTTACGGTTTTGGGCTTTGTGCAAGGTGCTTATGCTACTGAAATATTGCGGGGTGCTATTCTTGCAATTCCGCTTGGACAGATCGAGGCCGCAAAAGCCTTTGGCATGTCGCCATTTTTGCTCTTTCGCCGAGTGATTCTGCCAGCACTCTTGCCCAACGCCCTGCCCGGCATGGCCAATTTGTGGATGGCGGTGACGAAAGACAGCGCGCTTGTTGCGGTTGTTGGTTATCAGGAACTCGCCCTTGCCACCCGTCTGGCCGGGGCCAGTACCAAGCATTATTTTCTATTTTTCTTTGCCACGGCCTGTATCTATCTGGTGATCAGTCTCGGTTCCAATCTTGTGTTCATGCTGATCGAGCGCCGGGTTCGGCGTGGCCAGCCTAAGCTGGCATAGGGAAGCCGTGATGAACTTTTCATGGATCTCCACCTATTGGCCGCTTCTGCTATCCGGTGCCTGGCAAACGGTGGCACTTTTGGTTTTGTCTGTGGTGTTTGGATTTGTCATCGCGATTGGTTTGGCGTTCGCACAGTTGAGCGGCGGAACCATCACACGCTGGCTTGCAAAATCCTTCTGCACGTTTTTTCGCGGCACACCGCTGCTGATCCAGCTGTGGCTGCTCTATTATGGCGTGGGGTCTTTGCTGCCGATGATACCGGGTATTCGCCACAGCATGTTTTGGCCAATCCTGCGGGAAGGCTTCTTTTTTGCTGTGGTCAGTTTTACGCTGAACTACGCGGCTTACGAGGCGGAAGTCTTGCGCGGTGCTTTGCTGGCCGTGCCGAAGGGCGAGCTTGAGGCGGGTCGGGCTTTCGGTATGAGCCGCTTTACGCTGATCCGGCGTATCTGGTTGCCGCGGGCCATTCGGATTGCGCTGCCCACAATTGCTGGTGAGGTGGTGATGCAGCTGAAATCCACCCCACTCGCCTTCACTGTCACGGTGATGGATCTCTATGCGGTGGCTTACAAGGTTCGGCAGGATACTTTGCTGGTCTATGAGCCACTGATTGTTGTGACGGTCTTCTATCTCATTTTGACTGCCCTGATTGCCCGCGCGTTTCACGTTGTAGAAGCGCAGATTCCTTTGCGCCGATAAAGAAGAAACAGGATAATGCTATGACGACACTTCGAATACTGGACGGCGGCATGAGCCGTGAACTGTTGCGGCTTGGTGCTGAATTGAAGCAGCCGGAATGGTCGGCGCTGGCTCTGATCAATGCGCCGGATATTGTCCGTCAGGTTCATTCGGAATTCATTGCGGCGGGGGCCGATGTTGTTACGACCAACAGCTACGCGCTTGTGCCGTTTCACATCGGTGAAGAGCGGTTTCAGCAGGACGGCCCTGCCCTGATTTCGCGTTCTGGCCGCTTGGCGCGCGAAGCGGCAGATGCCTCTGGCCGGACTGTCACAGTTGCGGGTTCTCTGCCGCCGATTTTTGGCTCTTATGAGCCGCAGAATTTTGACCCCACCCGTGTGCAAGACTATCTGTCTGTGCTGGTAGAAGGCTTGGTGCCCTTCATTGATGTCTGGCTTGGTGAAACGCTGAGCCTGATTGCCGAGGCCGAAGCCGTGCGGGTTGCTGTTGCGAAGACAGACAAGCCATTCTGGATTTCGTTTACGCTGGCCGATGATGATGTGCAGGTGAAGGGCGCGCAACCGAAACTGCGCTCGGGCGAGTTGGTCGAGGACGCTGCAATCTGGGCAGCCCACTCTGGGGCTTCCGCTTTGCTGTTCAACTGCAGCAAACCTGAGGTCATGCGTTTAGCGGTTGAGACGGCATCACGTGTTTTCAAGGAAAAAGATGTTTCCCTCGAAATCGGCGTCTATGCCAATGCGTTCGAGGGTGAGCAAGGTGATTCTGCCGCCAATGAAGGCTTGCATGGCACCCGTGCCGACTTGACCGATGATGCCTACTCGCAGTTTGCCTGCAGTTGGGCGGAAGCAGGTGCAACCATGATTGGTGGTTGCTGTGGCATTGGGGCTGCGCATATTCATCAGGTTGCCAAGGTTTTGCACGCCCGTTGATTTTGATCGGCTCTCCGGGTGGCGCTGATGGCATGACCCGGAGAGAGCACACCATTGCTAGAGTTTATCAGGGAAAAGTGGAATCCATTTTTCCCGAAAAGACAAACGAAAATAAAGAATTTTAGAGTCTGTCTGGTTCAATCTGAACCTGACAGACTCTACTCGGCTTTCCGCATAATCCACACAAACGCGACACACCCGATCAGTCCGGTGACGATACCAATCGGCATATCCTCCGGGGCCGCTGCCAACCGCGCCACCAGATCGGCCGCAATTAGCACCAATCCTCCCACCACAGTGGACAAAGCCAAAACCCCTCGATTGTCTGATCCTGCAAGGGCGCGCACCATATGCGGTACCATCAGTCCCACAAAGCCGATGGCCCCCGAGAAGGCCACCATCGTCCCGGTTACAAGGGCTGAGACAACAAACAGAGTAAGGCGAAAGCGCGGAACATTGACGCCCAATGTTGTTGCCGTCTCATCTCCCATGGCCATGGCATTGAGAAGTTGGGCGTTGGGTAAAAGGTAAGCAAGCGCTGCCATAAGAACGGCTGCGGGATAGATCAGGTGATGCCATTGCGCCAGGCCAAGACCACCCAGCATCCAGAACATCACCGTTTGCGTGGCGCGGGGATCTCCAAGAAACACCAGAATATTGCCAAGAGCCGTGAAGAAAAACGCAACAATCACGCCCGATAGCACAAGCCGGTCCGCTTGCAGGCCGCGAGTTGCCCCGGCAATCATTGGCACCAGCGCTGTTGCCAGCAGAGCGCCCATAAAGGCAAACAATGGCACGGTCAAAAGGCCAAGCACCATGCCGGTGTGCAAAAGTGCGACGATGGCACCAAACGCGGCACCCGATGAAACACCCAGCAAATGGGGATCTGCCAAGGGATTTCGGGTGGCGGGTTGCAACACCGCACCGGTCAATGCAAGACCCGCACCGATAAGACCACCGAGCAGTACACGGGGAAAACGCACATCCCAGACAATGCTTTCGCGCCCCTGTGTCCAGTCGATTGCAAAACTATCCGGTTTGATGTGATTTGCCAGAATTTTCCACACAGTTGTGACGGGAATGGGTGCTGCCCCCAGCGAGACCCCTGCGCTGATGGTGATCAACACAAGGGCCAGCAACAGAAAAGGCCAGAAAACCATTTTAAGACAAGGCAAAATATAAGTCCTGACTTACAATGACTGCGGATGCAGGGCTGTCGCTAGGCGCGAAATGGCGTCGATATTTCGGGGGCCGGGTGTTGCCTCCACGTAATCGAGCACAACGAAACGGTTGTTTTTCACAGCATCAATATTTTGGAAGGCCGGATTTTTGCGCAGAAAGTCGATTTTCTGGTCGGCGGTAACATCGCCGTAGTTGACAATGATGATCACTTGCGGATTGCGCTCGATCACTGGCTCCCATGACACTTCTGTCCAGCTTTTGTCCACGTCATCCATAATATTCGTGCCACCGGCGGCTTCAATCATTGCCGTGGGAATGCCGAAGCGTCCGGAGGTGAAAGGTTTTTGCTCGCCCGAGTCATAAACAAAGACGCGTGTTGGCGTGTCTGTCTTGCTGACTTTGGTCTTGATGTCTTCAAGCTGCTTTCGATAGCCAGCAACAAGCTTTTCAGCCCGGTCTTCCACCCGGAAGATTTTGCCCAGATTCAGCATATCCACAAACATATCGTCCATGGTCGGCTTTGGCTTTTGCATGATGTGAATGCAGCTTTCGGTCAGTTCATAGACCTTGATGCCAAGCGGGGCCAAGGTTTCCGGTGTTACCTCGCCGCCAACCTTCATGCCGTAATTCCAGCCAGCGAAATAGAAATCCGCATCAGCGTTCAGCAGAACTTCCTTACTGGGGTATTTGGCGGACAGCTCGGGTAATTGTTTCACACCATCGCGAAGTTTTTCATCCAGCGTTTTCCAGCCGGAAACACCCGTGTAACCCACCATGTGATCTTGAAGTTTCAAAGCCAGCATCATTTCAGTGAGGTTCACGTCATTGGAGACAGCGCGGATTGGCGCTTTGTCGAATGTCACGTCACGGTTACAGCTTCTAATCGTAACCGGTTCGGCCATTGCCGTGACTGCCGAGGCGCTAGTGAGAAGAGCGGTAAGGAGTAAGGAGATGATGGTTTTCATTGTCTATTCCGGTCAAACATTGAGGGCGAATGAAAAATGGTGGCCCGCACCATGATCGATAGCATGGGCGTGGGCTTTGACATCAAATGCGTCGGCGATGTGTTTTGGAGTCAGCACGTCGCTGGGTTCACCGAAGGCTGTCATCTGCCCATGGCGCAGAATAGCAGCCTTGGTGGCAAAGCCTGCCGCCAGATTGATGTCGTGCAAGGTGGTGATAATAGTGATGCCGAGTCCCTTCAGCAGATCGAGAATTTCCAGCTGGTTACGGATATCGAGATGGTTTGAAGGCTCATCCAGAATCAGTAATTGCGGCTCTTGTGCAAGGGCGCGCGCCACCAGCACGCGCTGTTTTTCACCGCCGGAAAGCGTGCCGTAGAACCGTTTTTCCATGCCCATGAGGTTCAAATGTTCCATGGCGTGGTGTGCTTTGGCACGATCCGTGGCTCGGTTTGAGACCAGCGCCTTGCGCCAAGGGATCCGGCCCGTCATCACCACGTCTTCGACCGTGAAGGGAAAGGCAGCAGGTGTCTCCTGCACGACAACGGCAACTCGCCGCGCAATATCAAGCGGCGACAATTGACGAATATCTAGCCCGTTCAGCAGCACCCTGCCCTCCGTTGGTGAGACCGCGCCATAGAGACACCGGAGCAAGGTTGTTTTACCGGCCCCATTGGGGCCGACAATCACCAACCGATCTCCGGGGCTGATCGAAAGAGTCATATCGCGTATCAGGTGGCGACCGTTCTTGGGCGCATAGGCCAGTCTCTCAGTGCTGAGCGCGATGCCGTGTGTGCCGCAGCTCAAGAGACGCCCCTGCCCTGCTGAAACAGGACATGACGACCGTGCTCGTCGTGTAATGGAATGGTTATATAACAAATGAGGCCAGCCTCTCGGCTTGCCTGTGGCCAGTAGATTGCCATCGGAACACCCCGTCCGCTGCGGTTGAACATACGAATGGCAGGTCTCCTGGCTTGCGGGTCGCTGTTGGCCTGCGCCTTCCCGGTTGTTCACCAGTGGCGTGATGCAGGCCCACTCGCCGCTTACAGTTGCGGGGGCAGCCACGGTATTGGTCCCTCTTGGGTCGTCCTCACCGTATTCCCTTTTCAGCCGCGAGCGATTTTCTCGACCCGCAGCACCATTCATTGGCATTAGTGGCATGGTGCAGATGTCCGTGCAAGGGTGTTTATTCTAAAAATGATATAACATTACATTTTTATTGTCAATCAATGCTCCTTCCAGACCGGCGTTTATGAGCAGGAGTTTCAAAATATGACTTGGAGCATGCAAATGTAGTTGTGTTGCCACAGCAACTTTTTTTGTTAGGCTGAGAGAACTGTCGCTTGGTACCGCTGCTTGTAAAGCCCGGGATGTCGTTTCATAGGTGACGCTGATAGTGGTTGTTCAGTGAAGTGGGTGGGTTGCGGTTTGAAGCTCAATAAAAGCTTGGATGTCGATCATCATGTGTTTGGTCGACAAAATTGGTGGAAGTTCGCGGCATTGGCCGTTTTTTGTATGCTGGCGCTTTTACCGGGGCTTTTCAGCCTGCCACCAACAGACCGCGATGAATCGCTTTTTTCTCAGGCCAGTCGGCAAATGGTGGAGAGCGGCAACTACGTTGACATCCGCGTTCAAGATAAGCCGCGCTATCAAAAGCCCATTGGCATTTACTGGCTGCAATCGGCTAGCGCCAAGATATTCCAGCCAGATGACAAGGGGCAGGTTTGGGTCTATCGCATCCCGTCTGCGCTCGGCATAACAATTGCGGTATTGATGACAGCGGCGTTGGGCGCAGTTTTGTTCAACCCGACCATCGGGTTTGTCGCGGCTTTGATGCTGATGGGTTGCACCATTGTTAATGTTGAAGCCCGGTTGGCGACAACAGACGCATCATTGTTGGCGGCCATTACCACCACGCAATTTGCATTGGCGCGGGCCTGGCGCGGATCGCGCCGGTGGAGCAATTTCGTGCTGTTCTGGACAGCGCTTGGCGTGGGCGTGCTGCTAAAGGGGCCGATCATTCTTTTGCCATTGGTTGGCACGGTTTTGTGGCTTTGGCGAAGCCAGAAGACGGTTGGTTGGTTTGCAAACCTGAGGCCCCTGCCCGGCCTTGTCTATTTGCTCTTGCTGGTTTCACCGTGGTTCGTGGCGATTTCCATGGCCAGCCATGGTGCGTTCATGGAGCAGTCGGCGGGCAAAGACTTGCTGGATAAAATCTGGAGCGGTCAGAACCGTGGTATTATCCTGCCTGGTTTTCACCTGCTGATTTTTCCGTTCATGTTCTTCCCCTTCTCGCTGTTCACCTACATGGCCTTGCCCGATATTTGGCTTCAGCGGAAGAACAGTGCGGTTTCTTTCTGCCTTGGGTGGATTGTTCCCACCTGGATTGTGTTTGAATTGTCGCTGACAAAGCTGACGCATTATACCATGCCGACCTTTCCCGCCTGGGCGCTTTTGTCCGCCTGGGCGCTGATTCAGGGGTATCCCAGTCTGAAAAGTGTGTTTTACAAAAACCTCGTGGCCACCTGCTGGGTGCTGATTGGCGTGGCCTATGCCATTGCCTTCATTGTTCTTGCATTTCGCTTTGGTGGTGATTTGTCCGCGCCGATGTCGTGGTACCAAATCCTTGCCAGCATCGGGCTTGTTGTCACACAGGCGTTTGGGGTGTTGTTTTTTCACCGTCGGCAGTGGCTTCGCTCTATGGCCGTTGCAAGCCTTGGCAGCCTGCTGTTCATGACCACAGTGTTTTCGCAAACCTTGCCGGGCTTGTCGAATTTCTGGATCTCAACGCAGGTGGTGGCCAAAGTGCGCGCGGCGGCTCAATGCAGCAATCCAAGGCTGATCACGGTTGATTTTGATGAGCCGAGTATCGTTCTTCTCGGCGGCACCAAAAGCGTATTGGTGAATACGGGGGACGCCGCAGTTGAGGCTGCGCGCGCTGAACCTTGCGCCTTTGCCGCGGTCAATGAAGATCAGCTCAACAGCTTTACGGTGGCCATGCAGCGCGAGACGGGGTTACCTTCGGGTGACATCAAGCCTTTCGATACGGTCGTCGGCTTCAACCTTGGCAATGGCCACTGGGCAAGCCTGTCGCTCTTTGCGATGCCGCACCATGGTGTGGGCCAGTAAACGCTTTTAAACACTCCCGGCTTGAAGGTGCTTAAGCGCAACATCAAGCCGGGAGTGTTCCCTTGCGAGAATTTGTCAGGTTTAGATTGAACCATACAGACTCTCGATTCTTTCGTTTGA
>DNPN01000133.1:11781-13720 GCA_003501385.1 Rhizobium sp.
TTGAGTTTGTCTTTTCGGGAAAACCGGATTCCACTTTTCCCTGGAAAACTCTAAAGCCTGTCGCAGTGAATAGGATTCACTGCGACAGGCTTTATCTCTTATTTAGCCGCATGTACGTTATCGCTTTATTGAGGACAATAAAACGCGACATGCTTTAGTTTTATTTGAGACCGCCCATTTCCACAATCGGCGGCTGGGCGTCAGCAGGCAACGGGCTTTCGTAGGCCACGCCCTTGCGGCGGGATACCAAATCCTGCAAAGCAGCCTCGCGTAAGTGTTGACTTTCAAACGCTGCTCTTGCTGTTGCCGCCATCACCTTTGCGGTTGCCACCATTCCCTTGTGCGCGAGAGCACTTTTTCCTTGAGCGACCAATTGCCATGTGTGGAACGGTGTGCCAATCGCGCACGTCGGTCCATCGGCCTGAACAGTGGGCACGACCCAACTGACATCACCAACATCCGTTGATCCGGTGAGGATGGGTGTGCGGTTGTGAGCAGGAACAATGAAATCGGCGAGAGAAATGTCTCGCTCGGGCAATTGCTCGAAGCGCCAGGGCGCGGAAATTTCTTCCGGTGTCAATGTGGCCCTTATTTCCTCCGCGAAGGCCCTGTCCGTATCATCGAAGGCTGGCGCGCCCAGCTCTTCCCATGCTTGCTGCATCACCTCCATCAACGGGCCATTTGTCAGCACATTGGACACGGCACTGATGACTTGGGACTCGACTTTGGTTTCTGTCATCAACGCAGCGCCGTCTGCGATTTTCTTTACGCGCTCGACCAAGGTGCGCATGCCCGCCAGTTCGGGCGCTCTGATCAGGTAGCGCACTTTGGAATAGGCCTGCACGACATTCGGCGAGATGCCACCAGCGTCCAGAATAGCGGCATGGACCCGGCAATCCGACGGCATATGCTCACGCATATAATTCACACCGACACTCATGAGTTCCACGGCATCCAGGGCGCTGCGTCCGAGATCAGGGTTGGAGCCTGCATGGGCGGCTCGGCCGCGGAAGGTGAAGTCAACGCGCGAGTTGGCAAGAGAGGTGCAGCGCTGAACGCCAGCGAATGAACTCGGATGCCAGCTAATGGCAATATCAACACCATCGAAGGCCCCTTCCCGCACCATAAACGCCTTTGCGGCACCACCCTCTTCCGCTGGGCAACCATAATAGCGGATGCGTCCGGGCAATCCTTTTTCCTTGAGCCAGTCTTTCAACGCTGACGCTGCAAGCAGTGCCGCTGACCCTAAAAGGTTATGGCCGCAACCATGGCCGTTGCCACCGGCGACGATGGGTTGATGTTTGGCAACGCCTGCTTCCTGACTCAACCCGGAGAGCGCATCATATTCGCCAAGGATGGCGACTGTGGGTCCCCCCTCGCCTGCTTCGCCCATGACGGCGGTGGGAATGCCTGCGAGATTCTGTGTTACGCGAAACCCTTCAGCTTGAAGCATGGCAACATGCTGGGCAACAGATGCCTCTTCCATATAGCAGGTTTCGGGGATGCCCCAGACTCGATCGCTCAGGTCAATAAATGCGGGTGTTTTGTCATCGATAATCGACCAGAGTGAAGCAGAACTGTTTTGGGTAATGGTCATTGGGCACCTTGATTGAACTTAAGTCATTCCAGCATAGGCACCTCGGAGCTTGAGGCAAGCGTGTTTTAGGGTGACATATCGTTTGCGCCTTCAGATAACAGTCAATGCATTGGCCTCAAACCTTCCTGCTTCGACGGGTCGTTTTTTTCTTCGGCTCCACGCCTTCATCGACGGGAGTGGTGGCGAGGAGCGTGTTGAATTCCTCGCTGGCCTGCTGCCAATGCAGATCATGATGGCCTTGAGGTCTGCCATCCGCTTCCCATAGGTGATAGGCGCGGGTTTCGATCCATTGCTGTTTGGAGATCGTCATAGTGTCTCTCTAGTGCATTGACACAAACAAAA
>DNPN01000137.1 GCA_003501385.1 Rhizobium sp.
GGCTGCAAAACATGAATCTCTTGCTACTGCTGCTGCATGGTTGGTTCTGGCTGATCGAAGTTCTGCAAGTTAAATATCTCAACAACATCATTGAGCAGAATCATCGCTTCATCAAGACGCTGACCAGGCCTACGAAGGGCTTCAAATCCTTTCAGTCCGCATCAGCGACACTGGATGGCATCGAAGTCGCCCACATGATCCGCAAGCAACAATTTTCGACCGGTGGCCAATCGGCATTTCAACAATTCGCCGCACTCGCCGCATAACTGTGTCCAGCGGTAGCGGGTTCCACGAACCTGCCAGAAATTTGCGACAGAACCTTTTTTATTTGGCAATCTCTAATCGCATCTAAGCCTTACTTTGCTTTCTGCCCTGAAAGCGTTTGGCGTCAGGCCGGTGGTATTCTTGAAGGCCCGGGTGAAGTTGGCATGGGAGGAAAACCCGGCAGCAAGGGCGATATCGGTCAGACTCCAGTTTTCGTCATTGAGCCGTTCCTTGGCCAAGGCCATGCGCTTTTCGTTGACGTAGGCGTGCGGTGCTTTTCCGGTGGTCTCTCGAAACGCCCGGCTGAAATGGCTCACACTCATACAGGCAATCGATGCCAGATCGGCCACTGAAAACTCCTGATCAAGATGATGGCCAACATATTCCTCAATCCGTGCCAGCCGCTTGGCATCCAGCGGTTTTTCAAGATTGCGGCTTTGCGCGTTGCGAATGCGAGTACCGGAATATTGCCTGATCAGATGAGCGGAGAGTGACATTGAAAGCGTTTCAATCAACAGCCGCCCTGCGGCACTCTGCGTGCGCATCTCCCGCAAGATCTGCTCCGCAGCATAGCTGATGAAGCTGTCTTGCTCGATGCTTTCATAGCGGATTTCAACCCGTGTTGGATCAAGATCAAACTCGCGCAGGATGGCCTCGGAAAAAGGCTGGCTTGGCAAAAACAGATGCAAGCAATCATTCATGGGCTCACTGACGGAGATGAACTCCTCCTCGATCCCGGCGGGACAGAGCCAGATGGTTCCACGCCGGGCAACGGTGTGCTGGTGCATGCCGCCACCGCGCCGGTCCACCACGCTGCGCCCCTGCAAAAGAATGGCAATTTCCGTATCGCGCGGCACCAGTGAAGGCAACTCGCCAGCCTCATGTCGCCATCGCTCGGCCAACAGATTGGACCAGCGGTTGGCGTTGGATGTCTCCAGCATGGTTCCATTGATGTATTTGTCGAGGGAATGGCCGAGCATGCAGTGCTCCATCGAAATCACGTGTTGCCATGAATACGCAATTTTCACGCCAAATTGAAAAAAAGCAGATTTTCGCAGAAATTGAATAGTAAAAGCGCGGATCGGATAAAGGCAATGGCCATGTTGCCGCCTAGACTGCACACCATTGAAGCACTGCCTCATAGATGTGCAACTCGAGGAGAAGCCCATGGCCCGCAAAATTGTCGTCGGTGCATGCCCGCATGACTGTCCCGATACCTGTTCGATCCTGACCACCGTGGAAGATGGCAAGGCCATTGCCGTTCGCGGCAACCCGGACCATCCTTTCACACGAGGGCGGCTGTGTGTGAAGGTCAACAACTATCAAGATAGCGTCTATAGCGATCAACGCCTTCTCTATCCCATGCGGCGCACCGGGCCGAAGGGGAGTGGCCAGTTTGTCCGCATCAGCTGGGATGAGGCCATGACCGAGATTGCCCATCGGTTCAAATCCATTATCGCCACAGACGGCCCTGAAGCACTCTTGCCCTATAGCTATTTGGGCACACAGGGCATTATCAACGGGTTGAATGTTGGCGATCCGCTGTTTAACAAGCTCGGCGCATCGGTCAGCGAGCGCACTTTCTGCGATTCCGGCTCCTGCACTGCCTATATGATGACGATCGGTCACACGCCCGGTGTGGACCCCGAAGCCTTCGTGCATTCGAAATACATCATCCTGTGGGCCTGCAACACGCTCAGCACCAATTCCCATCATTGGCCCTTCATTGAGCAAGCCAAGAAAAACGGCGCAAAGCTTGTTGTCATCGACCCGGTGCGCACGCGCACCGCGCGGCTGGCAGACTGGCACATTCCTATTCGTCCGGGCACAGATTGCGCCCTGGCGCTGGCGATGATCCATATCATCATCAAGGAGGATCTGGTTGATCGTGACTATGTCGCCGCCCATACCATCGGCTTTGATGAACTTGCAGAGCGCGTAGAGCAATATACGCCGGAATTTGCCGCCGCCGAGACCGGCATTCCGGTCGAGGATATTTACCAGCTGACCCGCGAATATGCGACAACGGCTCCTGCGGTGGTTCGCATCGGTGTTGCGGTTGAACGCCATGCCGGTGGTGGGCAGACGGTGCGCTCCATTGCCTGTCTGCCTGCCCTGATTGGTGCGTGGAAACATGTGGGCGGCGGACTGCTGCAATTGCCCATCTGGGCTTTTCCGGTGAATTGGGGCGGGTTGATGCGTCCTGATTTGCAGCCTGCAACCATGCGCGTCATCAATACATGGCAGCTTGGCCCTGCCCTGTTGGGCGACCTGCCCGCCGGGCCACCCATCCGTGGCTTGTTTATCTATAATGCCAATCCCATGGCCATGGTCAGCCAGCAGGAAAAACTGGAACAGGGACTGGCCCGCGAGGATCTGTTCACGGTTGTCAGCGAACATTTCATCACCGACACAGCCCGTTATGCCGATATCCTGCTTCCGGCAACAACCCAGCTGGAACAGGCCGATATCATGTTCTCCTGGGGCCATCTTTATCTGTCCTACAACAATCCGGCCATTGAACCCCTAGGCGAGGCTGTACCCAATACGGAACTCTTCCGCCGTCTTGCCAAGGCCCTCGATATTGATGATCCTTTTTTCTACCGGTCCGATGACGAGATGATCGAGCAATCGATGGACTGGTCAAATCCCGTGCTGGAAGGCATCACCCTTCCAGACTTGAAGGAAAAAGGCTATCTGCGGCTGAACATGCCGGCTGCCGGAGAGTGGGCACCCCATCGCGACGGTCAATTCCCGACACCGACCGGCAAATGCGAGTTTAAATCGACGCTGGCAGAAAACGGCAATTTCGTCGTTCCGCTGTTTCGGCAGGGCTATGGCGGCGATCAGGCCGGTGAGCCGGTTGACCCGCTACCGCATTATATTAAGCCCAATGAGAGCATCAGCACCGCACCCGCCCTTGCGCAGAAATATCCGCTCAGTCTGATCTCCCCCAAGAGCCATGCGTTCCTGAATTCCAACTATGGCAACCTGCCAGCGCAACTTGCACAAGCTGGTGAGGAACAGGCCGTTCTGCTGCACCCGGATGATGCCAGCGCACGCGGCATCGAGGCTGGCACGCCAATCCGTGTTTTCAACGATCGGGGAACCTTTGAGGCATTTGCGACACTTTCCGCCGATGTCATGCCTGGTGTGGTGGTGGCTCCGGCAGGCTACTGGCAACGCTCAAACCGGCGTGGGCCGACCGTACATGCCCTGACCCCTCACGTTTTCGCGGATCTGGGTCGTGCGCCTACGTTTTCGGATGTGCTGGTGGAGGTGGCGCGTGGCTGAGCGCGCCGATTGATCTGCACAATTTGAAATGCCGACAGGGTGAACAGCCGAAACCTGTTCACCCGTATCGATAACAATGAAGAGTATCTCAATGCCCTATGTCGTCACGGACCAATGCCAAGGCTGTCGTTACACGGAATGTGTCACAGTCTGCCCGGTTGAATGTTTTCACGTTGATGAGGAAATGACCTACATCGATCCGGACAATTGCATCGATTGTGGTGGTTGCGCGCCCGTTTGCCCGGTGGGTGCCATTCAACCATCCTATCTGCTGGCCCCCGAGCAGATAAAGTGGATTGAGCTGAACCGGCTGCGATCCGCTGAGACGCCGACAATTACCAGCCGGTTGCCACCCCTTCCCGGTGCAGATGCGCGGCGAAAGGCGCTTGGACTATGAAGGGTCGCCTCCACATCGCCATCGTCGGTGCTGGACCCGGCGGGTTTTATGCCGCAGAGGCACTGCTTCGCGCCAATCGTGGCATTGCCGTGGATATGTTCGAGCGGCTCCCGGTGCCTTTTGGGCTCGTGCGTTTTGGTGTGGCACCGGATCATCCCAAGCTCAAGCAGGTGACAACGGTGTTTGAACGCATTGCGGCCATGCCGGATTTTCGCTTTATCGGCGGCGTGGAAATCGGCACGGATTTTTCGATCGATACGCTGCGTCAAAGCTATCATGCTGTCATCCTGGCCACAGGCGCTGCCCTTGGCCGTAGCATAGGTCTTGCCGGAGAACACCTGCCCGGATGCCATCAGGCCAGTGATTTTGTAGGCTGGTATAATGGTCATCCAGACCATAGACGGCATTCGTTCGATTTTTCGAGCGAGCGTGCAGTGGTGGTTGGCCATGGCAATGTGGCACTGGATATTGCCCGTATCCTCGTGAAAACACCAGATGAGCTGCGGCACACCGATATTGCCAGCCATGCACTCGACGCCCTTGCCGAAAGCCGCATACGGGAAGTTCACATCGTTGGACGCGGCGGACCGGCCCAAACTCGCTTTTCGGCCAAGGAATTGCAGGAATTCACGAGCCTTGATGCCTGCGACCCAGCCATTGTGCCTGAAGATCTGCCAGAAGATGCTTTCATTCCGCAAGATGGTATGGATGCAGAGAGAAGCATGGCGCTCCGTCTGCTCCAGAGCTTTTCCAGCAGTCAGAGTGCCGCCAAGGTAAAACGATGCTTTTTCCGCTTCAACCTCTCCCCGGTGTCGTTTGAAGGCAGCGAAAGGCTTCAGCGCGTACTCTTTTGTCGGCGCGAACAGACGAATAGTCCGCCTTTGACGCTTGAGAGCGGCCTGACTTTTCTCAGCGTTGGGCGAAAGACGACACCTTTGCACGGAGTTCCTTATGATAGCGCCCGTGGCCTCCATGCGCATCAAGATGGGCGGATCATTGGCGAGGGGCATCCAGTCACGGGCCTTTACGTTTGCGGCTGGAGCAAGCGCGGGCCACAAGGCACCATTGGTACCAACCGCGCCTGCGCTGTCGATACGGTTGAAAGGCTTTTCAGCGACATCGACACATTGCTGGAACCGGCAGAGGGCGCACGGGAGCGGCTGCTGTCGGAGATTGATGCTCGTCAGGGCATTCGCCTCGATTTTGCGGCCTGGCGTGCCATCGATCAAACCGAGCTTGCGCGTGGTCTGGCAAAAGGCAAGCCGCGTGAGAAATTCACCAGCGTGGATGAGATGATGCTGGCTGCGAGGCGAAAGGAAATCGCATGCTGACGGATATCAAGCCCTGGTCATCCTGTTCGCTCATTGATACGTTCGGACGCCGTGTGAGCTATCTGCGGCTGTCCGTTACGGACCGCTGCGATTTACGCTGCGTTTATTGCATGTCAGAACGCATGGTGTTCGAGCCACGCTCCGAATTGCTCTCCCTCGATGAGCTTGAGCGTGTTGCCAGCACATTCATTGGCCTCGGGGTTCGCAAGCTGCGGATTACCGGTGGCGAGCCGCTGATGCGCAAGGGAATCATGGATCTTTTCGAGCGTCTTTCGCGATTTCTGCGCAATGGATCGCTGGATGAACTGACGCTGACCACCAATGGAACACGTCTTGCTGCCTGTGCTGCGGATCTGGCGAATCTCGGTGTAAAGCGGGTGAATGTCTCGCTGGACACGCTGGATGCCAAAAACTTCACCCGCCTGACCCGTGGCGGCAATCTGGATACGGTTCTTGCAGGCATTGAGGCGGCGCGGACGGCAGGACTTGCGGTCAAGATCAATGCGGTGGCCTTGCGCGGCAGCACAGAACACGAGATCGACGATCTCATTCGCTTTGCCCATGATGCGGGCATGTCGCTGAGCCTGATTGAAACCATGCCGCTTGGCGAAACCGGTGCGGATCGACTCGATCAATATCTGCCACTTGAGACACTGCGCGCTGATCTTGAAAAGCGTTGGCAATTGACGGATGTGCCGCTACGAACGGGAGGGCCGGCACGGTATGCGCGTCTTCGTGAAACCGGCGGGCTCATCGGTTTCATCACGCCACTAACCCATAATTTCTGCGAGACGTGCAATCGCGTTCGTGTCACTGCCTCGGGCATTTTGCATACCTGCCTGGGGCAGGAAGATGCCGTGGATCTCAAATCCGTCATGCGTAGCGCCACCGATGCCACCCCGCTCATCCAAGCCATTGCCAAGGCCATTGGCGACAAACCAAAGGGCCATGATTTCGCGCCAGAGGGCCTCTCCGCTCCGAGATTGTCACGGCACATGTCGGCCACCGGCGGCTAATCCTCCGGAGAGAGGATTTCCCGCACGCCATCCCAATCATCACGGTTCAATTGATTGTATCGGCCACCGCCTTTGGCGGAGAGGGCAATAATATCAGGGGCAGCAGCAGGATAGCCCAATCAAAAAAGGGGAATATTATGAAACTATCCATCCTGAAAGTTCTAGAGGTTGTCAGGGAAAAGTGGAACCCGGT
>DNPN01000208.1:0-564 GCA_003501385.1 Rhizobium sp.
GGCCCTTATCTGCCTTTCGATAAGTCACAAAGCCTCACGTCGGCCATGCGCTGTGGGCATAGGTGCGCTCATACATGGCAAAAAATCCATCAACTGAAACTTTATCGAGTCCACTATCGACCGCCTTTTAAAGAGCTCTACCTTCCGCATCGAACCGATGAAGGCACCCGTCCATGGGCTTAACGCCAAGACTTGCGCCGATGACCGGCTCAAAATTTCCAGCTTTGCGGATTTGCAATGTCCCATAAACAACGCAGTCCAGCGTGATAAACGTATCGCTTCCAAGGCATTCGGCGCTCACCACCGTTCCGTTCCACGCATCATAGTCTTGCGAAAGAACAAAGTGTTCAGGCCTGATGCCAATTGTTGTTGCGCCACACCTGAGAGCCGCCTCACCAGAGACAAAATTCATCTGGGGCGAGCCAATAAAGGCTGCCACAAACAAATTGGTGGGCCGATGATAAAGCTCCAGTGGCCTGCCCAACTGTTCAAGGACGCCTTTGTTGAACACGGCAATCTTGTCGGCCATGGTCATAGCCTCAACCTGATCATGGGTCACGTAAA
>DNPN01000208.1:805-985 GCA_003501385.1 Rhizobium sp.
CAACCTGATCATGGGTCACGTAAATCGTCGTCGCCTTAAGTCGTTTTTGCAGCTCGCGTATTTCCGATCGCATCTGCACGCGCAATTTGGCATCCAGATTTGAAAGTGGTTCATCAAATAGAAAAACCTTGGGATCCCGCACAATCGCCCTGCCCATGGCAACGCGCTGACGTTGCCCGC
>DNPN01000208.1:1118-16443 GCA_003501385.1 Rhizobium sp.
CCCTTCATCAGCCGGATCAATCCCTCTTGAATATGTGATTCCGTCAGGCTGTCGACGCTGGACGTCGCTTCATCCAAAATCAGGATGCGCGGATCCATTAAAAGCGCGCGGGCAATGGCAACGCGCTGACGTTGCCCGCCTGAAAGAGCTGCGGGTTTGCGTTTCAGGTAAGGCTCAAGCCCGAGAACATCCGATGCTTGCGCGACGCGGGCATGAATATCCTGTGCAGAATGCCCGGCAAGCTTGAGGGCAAAACCCATATTCTCAGCCACCGTCATGTGAGGATAGAGCGCATAGTTTTGAAACACCATGGCAATATCACGCTCACGCGGGCTCAACTCATTGATGCGCACGTCATCGATAAAAATATCGCCACCAGAAATCTCTTCGAGGCCCGCAATCATGCGCAAAAATGTCGACTTTCCACAGCCAGAGGGACCGACCAATGCGAGGAACTCCCCATCACCGACGTCAAGATCCACACCATGGATCACCTGTAACGCCCCGTAATGTTTCTTCAAATTCTCAATCCGCACCACAGCCATGATTTCCTCCCAGACAAATCGCTTGACACAAAACAAAAGTGATTTAATCTATTTCTTGTGTTCAGGGAAGATGTCGGCGGGAGGAGACTGTCGGCATTGGATAGGGTCGCAAGGCCAGTCACTGCCCGTTGTTGAGGGTTTAACGCATGGCACTAGAGAGCATGCGGTAGAGGGAGGAAGACATATGAAAAAGAGCAGGCATGGATTGGCGCTCGTTGCGCTGTTGTCCGCCCCGACGATCGGGCATGCCAGTGACCTGATCACTGGCGATACCGTTGGACCGGCGGATGCGCCCAATAAAATGACATTCCGTATGACCACGGACGGCCCACGCAACAATGATCCGGTTGTTGCGGAAGGCTATGGCAAACTGTTCAATCAGTTCATCGCCAAGCACCCCGGATGGCGCATTGAATTGCAGATGATGTCTGGCGACATTGGTCAAGAACAGGCCCGTATGGTGGAGCAGGCCAAATCCGGCAATGCGCCCGATTGCGCGGCCGTGGACTCGTTTATTCTGCCGCTTTTCAAAAAGGCTGGCGTGTTAAAATCCTTCTCGCCCTATTTCACCAAGGACGAAATCAATCAACTCTTCCCCTTCATCCGTGAGGGCATTACCGGCACCGATGGCCAGATTTATGCCTGGTGGTGGTCCACCGATCTTCGCGTGCTCTATCGCAATAAGGAGATCATTCCAGACGCGCCGCAAACATGGGATGACACCAAGAAAGCCGCCTTGCAATCCGTGAAAAAGGGCATGGAAGGCATCCTGTTCAACGGCTCTCGCTATGAAGGCACAACCTTTGACTGGCTGGCCAATTTCTGGGCCCAAGGCGGCAAGCTGGTGGACGACGCAGGCAAACCAATTTTTGGCGAAGGCGCTGAGCGCGAAAAATTCGTCAAGGCCGTGAATTACTATCGCGATCTTGTGGAATCCGGCGCGGCCCCCAAACGGGTTGCCACGATTGGCAATTATGATGATTTCAATGCCGCCGCCGCCGCTGGCTCCACCGCGCTATTTGTGGGTGGAAATTGGCAATATGGCCAGTTGCAAGCCGCTTTGGAGCCGGAAGAACTGGCCAAATGGACCTTCTCGCCCCTACCCGGCCCTACCAAGGATCAACGCTCCACCGGCACGGGAGGATGGACGGTCGCTTCTTTTTCGTCGGACCCCGCCAAGGTGAAAATGTGTGCCGACCTGGCCCGCGATGTTTACATGGGGCCAGCCAATGAGGTGCAGGGGCAATTGCCAACCCGTGCCGACCTTTATGACAAATACAAAATCTTCTCGTCTGACATCAACAAGGCTTTCTCAGCCGCGTTGAAAGTAGGGCAAGCGAGGCCCGGAGCGGCTGTCTATCCTGAAATCTCCAACCAGATCCAGATCATGATGGGCAAGGTGCTGACCGGAACGCAAAGCACAGATGCCGCAGTGGATGAAGCCTTCAAGGCTTCACTCGCAGCCTACAATCACCACTGAGCCCCTCCCGACGCTGCCGCACTGCATGTGATGCGGCAGCGCTTCTTATGCTGATGTCAAAAGGTCGAGATCCATGGTGATGACCAGCGTACAGGCCGGTGGATACACCGCCATCCGGCGAAGCCAACACAGACCCAAAGCTGCACCGTGGCTAATGCCGCTGATTTTGGTGTTGGGCGTTTTCTATCTTTACCCGGTGCTTGATGTGCTGCGCCTTGCCTTTACCAAGGCCACATTGCTTGGGAATGAGGGCGGCTATACCCTCTCAACACTGGTCAATACGCTGACCCGTGCAGAGTTACCGCAAGTGCTGTGGGCCACCTTCACGTTCACCGCAGGCTCTGTTTTGGCGCAGCAGTTTCTGGGTCTTGCCGTTGCCCTTGTTGTGGTGCGGGCGGAAAACCGCAGGCTGTTTGGCGCCACCATTTTGCGCACAACAGCCCTGATTGCCTGGGTGGTGCCGGGTATAGCCGGTGGCATTATCTGGAAAATGTTGTTCAACGAGGCCCCCTTTGGCGGGCTGAACAGCTTGCTCCGGCTTATGGGGACTGGGCCAGTGCAATGGCTTTCCGATCCCAACCTCGTCATGTGGTCGGTGGTGCTGTCCAATGTCTGGCGCGGTACAGCCTTTTCCATGGTGGTGATGTATGCCGCCATCAAGGCGATTGATCCGGTACTCTATGAGGCAGCGGCAGTGGATGGCGCGCGGGCGCATCAGCGGCTTCGCTACGTAACCTTGCCGCAGCTGAAATCGGCCATTCTGGTCAATCTCATTCTGGTCAGCATCCAGACGCTCAACACCTTCGATGCCATTATCTCACTCACGGGCGGCGGACCGGGGCGGACCACGGAAGTGCTGTCGCTCTACACATTCAATGTGGTGTTTCGCAACTATGATCTTGCCGCAGGTGCCGCGCTGTCCATTCTCATGCTCTTGATTTCGCTGACGCTTGCCTTAATCTATGCCGCCTTCCTGCCAAAGGGAGATGATGCATGAAAGCCCGCACAGGTGATCGTATCGGTGATCTGTTGAGCTATATCTTCATGGCCATCACCTTTACATTTTTCGCATGGCCGCTGCTGTGGCTTTTGTCTTTGGCACTTCGCACCCGCAAGGAAGTGTTTCTGGGTGTCAGCCGCTTCATTCCCAAAGCGCCGACACTGGATAATTTTGCGATGATCCTGTCCTCGGACAAGTTCATCTCTTACCTTTGGAATGCGCTGAAACTCTCCAGTCTGTCAGCGGCAGGCTGCCTGATTGTTGCCCTGCCTGCGGCCTATGCCTTTTCGCGCTTTCAGTTCAAGGGCAAGGGCGCTTGGATGATGGCGCTGCTATCGGTGCAGATGATTTCGCCGCTAGTGATCATGGTGCCGCTCTATCGCTATATGGCGGCGATGGGCCTGCTGGACAGCCATTTCGGCACCACCATGGTCTATGTTGCGCTTGCCGTTCCGGTGTCCACCTGGATTTTGAAAGGCTCAATCGACGGCATTCCCAAAACCCTTGATGAAGCGGCGATGATGGATGGCTGCACCCGGTTTGGCGTGTTTATCCGGGTTATCCTGCCGCTGTCCACGCCCGGCATAGCCTCGGCTTTCATCATTGCGGTCATCAGCGGCTGGTCGCAATTTCTGGTGCCCTTCCTGCTGATTACCAAGGAATCCCTCACCCCCATTGGCGTCGGTATTTTTCAATATGCCGGCACGCAAAATGACTCCTCCATCCAGCTCCTCGCGGCGGCCTGCCTTGTCTCGGTGGTGCCAGCCATCGTCGCCTTTCTCCTGCTCCAGCGCCTGATTCTGGGCGCGATGACTGCCGGAGCTGTGAAGGGCTGAACCCACACTGTTGAAAGACTTTAGGAAACAAATATGAGCCTGACCTATACCCAACGTCTTGAACGGATCGATGTCCGCAACGCAGAATTCCAGTTCTGGCGCGCCCGCAAAACCGTGGCCGTTGACGGCTGGCGTTTTAATGATCACCCCATTGCCGGGGGCGAGGCCTGGCCGAACAAAACGCCACCCATTGGCTTCACGGCAAATGTGACCGTGCCGGAAGGCTGGCCGCTTGCCGACACCTATCTTTACCTCAACCTTGGCGGCGAAAGCCTTTTAAGCATCACCGCACAGGATGGATCTCTCAAGCGCTATGGGCTGGACCCCTACCACCGCGAATTTGCAGCGCCGTCAAAGAGCTTTTCGCTACATGCCCAATCTGTTCCGCGTCTGCCTTTTGGTGAGCCGGTGCAGGCACCCAAGCTGGAACGCACTGAGCTGTTCTGGATAGACCGCTCAGTAGACCGCATGTGGTTGCTAATGCGCCAGATTGCCGAAGCGTTGAAAGTGCTGCAAGGCCATGATGTGGTGCCCTATCTGCTGGATGCCGCCGAACAGGCCTTTTACGCCATTGATTGGCCATCCGCGACAGCGGACTATGTGGCACGCACCGCGACTGCGGTGATGCAGCAAAAGATCTGGCAGTTGCCAGAGCTGAAGGCAGACCCCGAAGGTTTGACCGATGCCCAACGCGCGAAGCTGGATCAGGCCTATGACGCGCTCATGGTGCGCCTTGGCGAACTTCGGATGCGCTTCCCCCCGCAGGGCAAGGTGGCGCTGACCGGCCATGCCCATATCGATCTGTGCTGGCTGTGGCCTTATGATGAGACCCGCCGCAAGATGCGACGCACCTTCCACACAGCGCTGTCGATCATGGAGACCTCCAAGGATTTCCGCTTCAACCAGTCCACCGCCCATTATTACTGGCAGCTGGAAGAGGATGATCCAGAGCTGCTGGAGAAAATCGTTGACCGCGCCAAAGACGGCCAGTGGGAAACACTGGGCGGCATGTGGATTGAGCCAGATACCAATATGCCCACGGGAGAAAGCCTGACCCGGCAAATTCTTTACGGTCAGCGCTATTTCGAAAAGCGCTTTGGCACACGCCACAGCGTGTGCTGGCTGCCAGATTGCTTTGGCTTTGCCGGAGCCCTGCCGCAGCTCCTCAAACAGGGCGGCATGAAAAGCTTCTTCACCATCAAGGTCAATTGGTCCGAAAGCAACCATATCCCTGCCGATCTGTTTTGGTGGGAAGGGCTGGATGGCAGCCGGGTACTGGCCCACTCGTTCGACAATCCGATGGAAGGCTATAACGGCTTTGTGCGGCCCGATTGCATCACGCCGACATGGAAAAACTTCCGTCAAAAGGATCGCCACGACACCACGCTGCTGTGCGTTGGCTATGGCGACGGCGGCGGCGGCCCAAGCCTGGAAATGGTGGTGCGCGAAGAACAGCTTCGGGTCTTCCCCGCCATCCCCGAAGCGCGCTGGACCCGCGTGCATGACTTTTTTGAAGATGCCCATGCAATGGCGAAAACCACGCCCGTTTCCGTGTGGAAAGGCGAGATCTATCTGGAACTCCACCGCGCCACGCTGACCACGCAAAGCGCCATCAAAAAACTCCATCGCAAGGCCGAGCGAAGCCTGATTACAGCGGAAACGCTGGCATCACTCGGTCATCTTTTGGGAGCCGCCAAGCCACGCTCCATGGAGCCGGAATGGCGCGTGGTGCTGAAAAACGAGTTCCACGATATTCTTCCCGGCTCGTCGATTGCCGAGGTCTATGTGGATGCGAAGGCCGAGCTTGAACAGGTGCTTGCGGAAGGTGCTGCGGCACAAAAATCGGCTGTTGAAGCCATCCTCAAGCAATTGCCGGAGGGCAATGAAGGCGCTATGCTGGTAATCAACCCCACCCTCAGCCCCCGGCCGATCCGGCTGACGCTGAACGATGAGAGCATCGCAACTGACGGCATGGTGCCCTCCCTTGGTGTGAGCATCTTGCCAGCCAGCGCCTTTGCACCCAAACCCGGCCTGAAGGCCACGCAAAACACGCTGGAAAATGACATCATCAAAGTGACGCTGGCGGATGATGGCTCGATTGCGTCCATTCTGCACAAAGCGTCTGGCCGCGAAGCAGTCGAGGGTGGAGCCAACCAGCTGTTTGCCTATACGGCAGATAAACCGCGCAATTGGGATGCCTGGGATGTGGAAGAAGATTACGGCCAAAAATCCGAGGAGTTGAGTGGATACGAGTCCATCGAGCTTGTTGAAAACACTGCCCACCGCGCCGCCATCCGCATCAAACGTCGCTGGCGTGATTCCACCGTCGTGCAGACCTTGAGTCTGACGGCCAACGCCCGCCGTCTCGATATTTTCACCGAGATCGACTGGCACGAGCGCCGCGTGATGCTTCGAGCTGAGAATGGCGTGGCCGTCAGTGCTGCCCGCGCCACCTTTGAGGTGGCCTATGGCGTGGTGGAACGCCCCACCCACTCCAATACATCCTGGGATGAGGCGATGTTTGAAGCACCGGCCCATCGGTTTATCGATTTATCCGAGCCGGGGTTTGGCGTGGCCCTGCTGAATGATGCCAAATATGGCCACTCGGCTAGAGGCAATGTGTTGGGCCTGTCCCTGCTGCGCTCGCCCATCTACCCTGACCCGCTGGCGGATGAAGGCTATCAATCCTTCACCTATGCCCTGATGCCGCATGAAGGCACGTGGTATGACGGCCATGTGCGGGAAGAGGCCGATGATCTGAACCAGCCGCTCATTGCTGTTGCTGTCTCAGGCAAAGCCGCGGGGGACTTGTGCCCGCTCACCGTCCAAGGGCTTGATGCCGCTCTTTCTGTCATCAAGCCTGCCGAGGATGGCAATGGCTTGATCGTGCGGGTCTATGAGCCTGCCGGTCGCCGGGGCGGCTTCAAGATTACGCCGCCTGATGGCTGGACTGTCAGCGACGCACTCAGCATTTTGGAAGAACCAATGGAGACGGCGGACGCGCAGGCGATGAAACCGTTTGAGGTGAAGAGTTGGCGTCTGTCGAAAACCGCTTGAAAATGCTTTCACCCCGCACGTCTATGGTGCATGGTTTCCGCTTTGCCGCAGTCCGGCGGCGAGGAGATGTGTGATTACGATGAGTTATGCAGGAGCCAATGGCGAGCAGGCCGCAGCCCTTAATCGGGCTATCATCCTGAACGCCATCCACCGTGGTGGGCCAATTTCGCGCACTGAAATTGCCAAGCGGTCACGTCTGACAAAACAGGCTGTGACCCGAATTGTCGATAAATTACTCGATGAAGGGCTGGTGATGGAGGCGCGCCGCCGCCAAGGCTTGCGCGGCCAACCGGCCATTGAGCTGGAAATTGACCCCGAAGGCGCCTTTGCCATCGGAGCCAATATCGACCGCGATCACCTGACCATTGTGGCGGTGGATGCAGTGGGCAATGTGCGCGGACGCATCCATCATGAGGTGCGGTTTTTGCTGCCCGATGCGTTTGTAAAGCTGATGGAAGACGCCGTATCATCCTTCCTGCGCCGCAAGGTGATCACAGAGTCACGGCTTGCCGGGATTGGTCTGGCCATTCCCGACTGGCTGGGTGAAGTGCAGGTGATTGGCTTGCCAGAAACCTATGGCCAATGGAGCGGCTTTGATGTTCGGGCCGCTCTGTCTCATATCACCGAACACCCGATCTATATCGACAATGATGCCAATGCTGCGGCACTGGGCGAGATTGAATATGGGCTGGGCACGGAGATGCGCAGTTTTTTCTATATTCTTGTTTCCGCCTGCCTTGGCGGCAGTCTGGTGATTGATGGTGTGCGCCACAAGGGCGCGGGCGGATTGGGCGGAGAAATCGGCTGGTTGCCGACAGCGGCAAAAACCGGCCCGTTTGCAGGCGAAACCAGACCCCTGGGTGATATGCTTTCGATGCTGATGCTGATCAATGACCTGACACAAGACGGTGTGCAGATCACAACACCGGCTGATCTTTTGACGCTCGACGCGCGCGAACGCTCCCTTCTCAGCGCATGGCTCAAAAAAATGGCCGTCAATCTGGCCGAAGCCGTCAGCGACATCGGCATGGTGGTCGATCCCGACGGCATCATTCTGGGCGGGCGTTTGCCGGTGCGGCTGATTGATGAATTGTTACTCTATGTGCATGAGGAGATCAGCCGCAGAGGAGCCATAGCCCCGAGCCTGCACCGAGCAGCAGCCTCTGAAGATGCAGCGGCCCTTGGAGCTGCTGCCATGGCGCTTGCGGACAGGCTCTGCCTTCCCTCAGCAGACCCCGCACATCTGACCCGCTCACCGCTGACAACAGCCATGCGACCGTCTTCGCTCAATTCGGCTTTGGCAACAACAGCTCGATAAACGGTGCAATGGCGGCACCGTAGGCGACATCGCGATCCGCAAAACTCAAAGGGTGGACGGGTGGGATCCAGGCTGCGGGCACAAAATATCGTTCTTTACCCAATCTCGCGTCGGCAATCTTGGCAATCAACCGATCGATAACATCGGCGGGAAGGTGCCCACCCAGCAACACGGCCCCGGGCGAAATAAAGCCCGCAATGGTCACAACGCTATCCAGAAGATGAACGGACGCTTGTTCAATCCAGCGATCAACTGCGCCGTCACCATGCACGGCAATAAAATTGCGATAAGACACAGCGCTTGCCATTCTATCGAGCGTGCCTTCTGCCAAGCCAGGACGCATGCCACCAATGGCACCTGCTCTGCCATGGCTGCCGCGATAAAAGCGACCGTTGATGGTCAGCCCCGCCTGCACGTGATCATTAATCAGCACAGCAACGAGGCCACCTTCCGGCTCCCCAATCCCAAACAGCCGTTCCCCTGCCAGAACCGCCTCGGGCTTTGACAGGATAAAGCACGGCAATCCATCAAAAAGCGCCATGAATTCGTGATCGTGGTCTATGCTTATCACCACACCGACACCGATGGGGATGCGAAAGCCCGCCTTGCCCTGCACAACCTCGCTGAGAGCCGCCAAAAAAGCATCATCCTCATCAAACCGCTCACAAAGCACCCTATCGCCAGCCAGATTGCAAAGAGCAAAGCAACCACCATTCTTGTAGCGCTCAACCCCCAAACCGTAGGCCCCTGATGGAACAAGCGCAAACTCGGCGGCTTTATACCGTGTTGCGGTCTGGCGATTGCCTTTACACACAAGGCCTGCCGCCAGCAGCCGCTGGAGGATGCCGGTGATGGCAGGCTCGGTCAGCTTCAACCTTGCGGCAAGCTCCTGCCGCGTCTGCGGTCCCTCGCGCAGCAAAAGTGCAGACACACTGCGCCCATTGTGATCGGCAATATCTTCAGGACTAAGGCCCTGCGCATCGCGATCCTCCAAAGGTCGAACCGTCTGATGCCTTACAAGTCGTCGTCCCACACGCAAACGTCCATCGCCCGGTTTCATCATCATTGCGCTCGGCAACAACAGAAAGAGAACAGGCTTTGCACTGTTCAGTCAATCACTTGATTGCAAGTGTGTCGAAAACTTATATTTCTGGTCGCATTCCCAATCAAAACATAACTCCATGCAGAAGAAACGGCGGCATGAGAAGTTTACTCCGGCGCGATGGCCGCGACATTGTTCAAGCCTTTGCAAACAGGCCTCCTCCTCGCGCTTTCTGATCATCCTGAGAGAGGAACAAGGCGGAAAGTCCGAGTTTTTCTGCCAGCAAAAGGCCTTTCTCCGCACCCATGACCATCATCGCCGTCGCCCAGGCGTCAGCACTCATGCAATCGCTGGCAACGACAGTGACGGAGGCGGGCGATTTTCCAAGCGGCATTCCAAGACGAGGGTCCATGGTGTGCGAAAGACGGCGATGGCCAATGTCGATCCAATGACGGTAATCGCCCGACGTGGCAATGGCAGCGTCCTGAAGGTCCAGTATGGAGTGTGCCGAACGTTGTTGCAAGTCCGGCGCTTCAATGGCAATGGTCCAGCCGCCGCCATCGGGCTGCGTACCAAGGGCGCGCAACTCGCCATCAATGGCAAACAGGCCCGCGTCTATGCCGTGTTCGCAAGCAACCTGCATCAGCCGGTCTACACCGTAGCCTTTGGCAATACCATTGAGGTCAAAGCGCATGGGGGCATGCTTTTTGGCGCGCCCATTGGCTCTGTCAAGTTCCAGCATGTCGTGCGCTGGGCTTCGGCGGACAAGGCGCGCCGCCTTGATGCGCTCCTCATTCAACTCTTGCGGTCCAAAACCCCAGGCGGAGATTGCATCACCCATGCCGATATCAAAGGCCCCGCCAGACGCTTGACCGATGCTAAGGCCTGCGCCCAACACCGTGAGGAGCTGTACGGGCAGCGTAACCCATTCACCCGGTTTCGCGTTGTTCAGGCGATTGAGATCGCTGTCTGATTTCCATGTGGACATTTGCTGGTCCACCTCGGCAACGGCTTTCACCATTGCCGTTCGTGCAGGCGTGACATCAAAATTCGCTGGCAAGTGAAGCAAAGCCGACCAGCGCGTGCCCATGGTCGCTCCATTCAGGGCATGGCGAGTGAGATCAGTAAACGTCTTCAGCATAGCGTCCCTCGGCTTTCAGCGTCGCAAGTTTGATACCGTAGGGTACCAGACTATCGGCAAGGGCCGCTGCAACCCCGCTTGCCATGTCTCGCCCGCCGCAGACCAGAATTTGTCCTCCGGCAGCAACCAGTTTGCCAATGCGTTTGGCATCCTTAAGAATAATATCCTGAACATAGGCAGGTGTGTGGGTGCGTGAATAGGCGGTAGAGACGGAAGCGAGGCGGCCATCATCCTTCCAGTCGGACAGTTCCTCCGTATACAGCGCATCACTGGAAGGATGCCGGGTGCCGAAATAAAGATGCATGGGGCGGCGGGATGTGTTGGCACGGGCAAATCCGGCCAGTGGGCCAATGCCTGTTCCAGCCCCGATGAGAATGACAGGCTTGCGCCCCTTCATCGGGCGAAAGGCGGGATTGGGGCGCACAAAGGCAGCAACCGTGTCACCCGGCTCCAGCCCCGTCAACAGGCTCGAGCAAAGCCCCCCTGCATGCCTGCGCACGCAAATTTCCAGAAATCCATCCGCAGAGCTGGAGGCGAGCGAGTAAAATCGTGGCAGATCAGACCCTTGCGGCACAATGCCAACCAGATCTCCGGCTTCGAAACGCTGGAAACCTTTGCCGCAGAGCCGTTGCCAAAGAGAAATTTGGGGCAAGCGAAAGCGCAGGATCGCGGTCATTGCCTGCACGTCTGCACCGTAATCGCGACGCGAGGCAAGGGACAGCGTCCATGTTTTGGGCGCAGTTCCGTGGTGGTTCAGTTCAAAATCGAGGCTGAGCGCATCTGCAAGTCTGCGGCCCCACCGGGCAAAATCCTGCGGCGATTGCCTGTCGATCGTGTCGAAAGAAAGAAGCTCGCTCCAGCCCTTTTCTTCGGCTGCTTGAGCGATTTGCGCTGCAAAACCACAAAACTCGGGAAAGCTCCGGTCGCCAAAGCCCAGCACAGCGAGTGAAAGGCCAGGTCTTGTTGCGGCACGTTTGAACTGATTGAGAAAATCCTGGGCAGAGGTTGGTGCGGCGCCATCGCCATAAATGGCGGCAAGCAAAATAAGTCGCCGCGCCTTCGGCCAGCTGTCGGGATCAAAACCCGTCATAGGCCCAACATGCACGCGCAGTCCTTGCGCGGCAAACGCCACCTGAAGTGTGGCGGCAAAGCCCCACGTGGTGCCACTCTCGCTGGCCACCAGCATGATTGTATCGGCCTCGGTCTTCGCAATAGACGATGTTTTGCCCTGACGACGGCTTGATAGCCAGACCAGAACACCCGACCATCCCAGAACCGGCACGCCCAGCGCCGAGAGCCCAACCATCAGGCCGAGCCACGCCATGCCCTGACCCGTGTGCAGCATGGTTACGAGAGAAGAGAGGCGATCAGTCCGGCCCGCATCCGTCCAGGCCAGAAGTGAACCGTTGCCTTGATCAATATATCCTTGGCCTTGTGCTGTCTTCAGCGTGAAAACATCCGTTGCATCGTTGGCAGCGGGGAAATTCAGCGAACGAAGATCGTCAATCGATGTGTTTTGAAGGATGGGATCAACTCTATGGGCGCGCCCGTTCTACCGCTGACCTGCGACGGGAAAGCCGGTGCGCCGGACCCATGCGGTAGCAAGCCGAAGGTGGCGGCCGTCATCCATAGCGCCGTGAGGGAGGAGAGGAGAAGCCCCGGAAGTGCGAGACGAGAAACCACCGCATGAAGCCGGCCATGGCCTGTGCCACGGGTCGGCTTAAAAAGATAACGCCATCCGCCCGCCCGTCGTGCGAGCAAAAAAAGACCGGATACGGACAGAAGCACCATGGCCCCGGCACCAACCGCCGTGATAATGCGCCCGGTATCATCAAGGAACAGCGATCGATGGAAGTTGATCAACCAGGTTTGAAGTGCGGACGGATCGGCACTGCCGACGGGTTTGCCCGTTGCCGGATCAATCACGGCTGCGGCTGGCTGGTCGCCTTCGACATAGTAGGCGGTGATGCGACCGGACGGCGCGCGCCGGATCTGTTCCACAGAGGGTTCTGCGGCCTGAATGCGCGCGGCCAGTTCTGCAACGCTGATATCGTGAGCGGCTGGTGTGGTGAAGGCATCTACCGCCGGAAAAACGGACAGGGCCGTGCCACTGACGGCAAGGATGACCACAAGCACGGCGGCAAACAACCCGAACCAACGATGCACGAGACGGATCATGAGATATGTCCTTGCTGCTTAACGGGTGTAGCTGAAGTCGGCAATGTAATGTGTGCCCTTTGCCGTCCGACCGGAGCCGGCAGAGTTCAGAGGCAGAACAATATCATTGGGGCCGTCGCGCATGTCTTCCACGGCGGAATCGATATGCAACTGGTAGCCCGCATCAAAGAGCGTATCAGCCAGATCGAGTGTCACTTTCAGGGAACGGCCTGATCCAACACTGGCCCCGGTAATGCCGTTAATATCGGCAGTATTGCCTGCGGTGGCGCGGTACCAACCGCTGAGATGCTCGTAATATCTCGTCTTGCCACCCGCCATCCAAAGGCTACCGGCATATTTGCCTTGAGCATCGGTCAGGTAATAGGCGAGGTAGGCACCTCCTCCGCCATAGTTGCGCATGGTGGTGGTCAGCGTTACGGGGCGCGCCATAGCGAGAACCGGGACGGTCAGCGCCGTTGTGAGGGCGAGCATTGCAAGAAATGACTTCACTTGGGTGTCCTTCAAAGGCATGGCAGTTTAGGATGTTGTGATCCGTCATGACGCGCCAAACTGACTGGCACCTGACAGAAACCCAGAGATTGCTTCAGCTTCCGGTAAGCTGGCTGATAGACTGGAGAATAGAAGAAACCGGAGGCTCCATGCGCATTCTGTTGATTGAAGACGACACGGCCTTAGGAGCCGCTATTCACGACCAGATTGCCGCTGATGGCCATTCCGTCGATTGGATGACCCGCCTGGATCGCGCCGGTGATGCCCTTAGCACCGCTGCATACGGTCTGATCCTGCTGGATCTGATGCTGCCAGACGGATTGGGCATTCCGTTTTTGCGGGCTTTGCGTGCCAGTGGCGATGCAACGCCCGTGATGATCCTGACGGCCCTCGATCAGGTGTCAGACCGCATTGCCGGGCTGAATGCAGGTGCCGATGACTATATAGTGAAACCGTTTGATCTTGCGGAACTCTCGGCCCGCATCGGATCCGTTGCGCGACGTTATACCGGCAACCCCAATCCCATTATCCTATTGGGTCCGCTCACCATTGATCTTGCCGCCCGAAGCGTCATCCAGCGCGGCAAAGCCGTTATTCTGACGGCGCGCGAGTGGGTTTTGTTCGAGGCCTTCTTGCAGCGCCCCGGCCAGCTCTTCTCCAAGGCGCAACTTGAAGAGCGTCTCTACTCCTTCGATACGGAAATCGACAGCAATGCCATTGAGGTACATGTCAGTCGCCTGCGCAAAAAACTCGGTGCCTTTGTCATCGAAACCGAACGCGGTCTGGGATATCGGCTGGGGCGCACATGAAGATCAACATGTCTTTGCAAACGCGGTTGGCACTGGCCATTGGACTGTCTGTCACCGTGTTGTGGCTGGTGGCAGCAGCCGTCACGGCCCAGCGCCTTGGTGGAGAAATGGAAGAGGTTTTTGATGATGGGCTGAAAGCGACAGCGCAGCGTCTTATACCCATTGTGCGCCACGACCTGCGTGAGCGCCATTTCCCCATGGGAAATCAGAAAAATGAAGACAGCGAGGACGATGACGGCGAAATACACAACCGACAAGAAGCACGCTACGGTGAAAACGTAACCTTCATCGTGCGGGACCGTGTCGGAAATGTTCTGTTTGCATCCAGGGGAGCGGATGCTTCTCTCTTCCCACCCTTTACACGCCGTGGCTTTCTGCGCACGGCAACATCTCAACTCTATTACGATGCCAGCCTTGACGGAAACCTGACAATAGCCGTGTCAGAGCCGCTCGAACACCGCTTGCAATTGTTTAACAAGATGCTGCTGGGTTTGGTGCTGCCGCTGATCCTGGTCATTCCCTTCAGTCTGGTGGTCATCATTTTGGCCGTACGTGGCTCGCTTCGTCCGGTGCATGGGCTTCGAGACGAGCTGGCTCATCGCGGAGCGCAGGATCTTTCGCCCTTGCAAAATGACACTCTGCCAAGCGAACTTCGCCCGATTTCCGCAGGCATCAATCAATTGCTCAACCGCCTGACGGCAGCCTTTATTGCGGAGCGCGCCTTTGCAGCCAACGCGGCGCACGAACTTCGAACGCCAGTGGCAGGCGCGATTGCTCAGGCCCAGCGTATTCGGGCAGAAACAACGGAAGTCTCGACCGGGCAACGCGCAACGGAGATTGAAGTCACCCTGAAGCGCCTGATGCGTACATCGGAAAAACTGATGCAGCTTGCGCGCGCCGAAGGCGGGCGTCTTCAGGGCGACGCGCTTTCGGATATCAGACCCGTGCTGGAGATGATTGTAAAGGATTTCACCCGCGTAGGGGAAGGACGGATTGTGTTGACACTCCCATCCGATCCCGTGCCGTCCCGGCTTGATCCAGACGCCATCGGCATTCTGTTTCGCAATTTGCTTGAAAATGCTTTGAAACACGGTGCGCAGGATGGCATGGTGGAGGCTACACTACAAATCGATGGCATGCTTTGCGTGGCCAATGACGGCTCTGTCTTGTCTACTGAAACCATGGACAGACTTATGAAACGGTTCGAGCGTGGTGATCGAAACATGATCGGCTCCGGCCTCGGGCTCTCGATCATAAAGGCCATCGCCGACCGCACGGGTATGCATGTAAACGTCATTTCGCCAAGACCGATGAAACGGGAAGGTGTGCAGGTTCAGGTGAAGCTGCCGCTCGGCTGACGCTTGACGTCAAAGCAAAGGGAATCAGAAAAAAATTTTCAAAGCTTTAGGCTCCAGACTCAATCAAGTCCA
>DNPN01000161.1:0-5583 GCA_003501385.1 Rhizobium sp.
ATAAAACGCGACATGCTTTAGGCCGTCCTTGCGTCCAACACCCGATTGGCTGCCGAAACAATGGCTTCCAGCGAGGCGGTCACGATATTCTTGTTGATGCCGACGCCAAACAATTTACCGTTCGGGTGGTCCAGCTCAACATAGGCGATGGCTGCCGCGTTGGAGCCGTGTTGCAACGAGTGCTCGGAATAATCGCGAACCGAGATATCAAAGCCGAGATAGCTGGACAGCGCATCGACAAAGCCGTCAATCGGGCCGGTGCCTTTGCCCTCGATCCTTTTGGTTTCACCGCCGTCGGTGATTTCGGCCGCCACCACGCGCAGGCCCTTCACCGCTGTGTCGGGATAGGTGTGATGATCCACGAATTTCAGACGGGCCTTGGGCTGTTCCACATAGCGCTCAATGAAGCTATCGTAGATGCGCTTGGCGGGCAGTTCGACACCTTCTTCATCGGTAATACGCTGAATTTCCTCGCGGAATTCCACCTGCAAATTGCGCGGCAGGTTGATGCCGTAATCTTCTTGCAGAATGTAAGCGATGCCGCCCTTGCCCGATTGCGAGTTGATACGGATGATGGCTTCGTAAGAGCGGCCCACATCCTGCGGGTCAATCGGCAGATAGGGCACTTCCCACACTGGGGAATTGGCCTTCTTGATGGCCTTCATGCCCTTGTTGATGGCATCCTGATGGGAGCCGGAAAACGCGGTGTAAACCAGCTCGCCCACGTAAGGATGACGTTCTGGAATGGTCATTTCGTTGGAATATTCATAGACGGCTTTGATACGCTCGATCTGTGAGCAGTCCAGTTCGGGATCAATGCCTTGCGTGTACATGTTCAGCGCCATGGTCACCACATCGACATTGCCGGTGCGCTCGCCATTGCCAAACAGTGTGCCTTCGACGCGATCCGCGCCTGCCATGAGGCCCAATTCCGTGGCGGCAATGCCGGTGCCGCGGTCGTTGTGGGGGTGCAGCGAGATGATGACGTTTTCGCGGTTGTCGATGTTGCGGCACATCCACTCGATCTGGTCGGCGTAGATGTTGGGCGTGGCCATTTCCACGGTCGAGGGCAGGTTCAGGATCAGCTTGTTGTCGGGCGTTGGCTTGATCTCGGCAATCACGGCGTTGCAGATGTCCAAGGCCACGTCCAGCTCGGTGCCGGTGAAGCTTTCGGGTGAATATTCAAAGCGGTAGCCACCGCCCGCCTTGGTGGCCATGTCGATAATCATCTTGGCGGCATCCACGGCAATCTGCTTGATGCCATGCACATCCTTGGCAAACACCACGCGGCGCTGCAACTCAGACGTAGAATTGTAGAAGTGGATGATCGGCTTATTCGCCCCTTCCAAGGCTTCAAAGGTACGGGTGATCAACTCGGGGCGGCATTGCACCAGCACCTGCAAGGAGACATCATCCGGCACATTGCCTTGCTCGACACACCAGCGGGCAAAGTCAAAATCGGTTTGAGATGCAGAAGGAAAGCCGATTTCGATTTCCTTGAAACCCATTTCCAGCAACAGCTGGAACATGCGGGCCTTGCGATCATGGCCCATGGGGTTGACCAGCGATTGATTGCCATCGCGCAAATCGACCGAGCACCAGATGGGGGCCTTGGTGATGGTCTTGGATGGCCAGGTGCGATCAGGAATATTGATCTGCGGGTAGGGGCGATATTTTTCGCTGGCGTCTGGCATGCCTTTTGGGGTGGCTTTGGAATTCAACATGGTTCTTCTCTTCTCATCCCGAATATGCCCGGCGTTATAAACGCTCGATCGCGGATTGCGAATGACAAATTCGGCCCTTTAGCGGGTCAATCTTCAAATTTATGGATTTGGTGAGGAGCTATCGCCACATGCGGCGAACCCGGCCGCCGGGCGCTCCTCAATGGACCCGGCAACCGCGGATAAGGTCGAGAAGAAGAAGCGAGGATAGGGCGCGCGAAGAGGCAGCGTGGCAAGAATTGCCCCGTGCAAACGTCTTCATCATGGAAAAGCCCGATCTGTTCATGGTGAAATGTATACGCAGGCGTTTTTGCTGTTGCAAGGGGGGCAGTGCATAATTCTTTAAACCGGAATCGGTTTAAAGAATTATGCAGCAGATATAAAGTGCTACAGCGCCGTGCGCCATATATGGTGAGAGGCGCTGTAGCGTTCATTTCGCAAATTTTGCTGCCAGCCTGTTGAGCCCCAGCATGGCCACGCCACCGACCAGACCCCAGAACGCGCCGGCAATGCCCAGAAGAGAAATGCCCGACGCGGTGATCAAAAAGGTGGTTGCGGCGGCGTTGCGAGTATCCGGCTCTTTGAAAGCGGCAACCGCTGAGGTGGAAAAGGCGCTGATCAGGGCGAGGCCTGCCACGGCTTCAATCAGGATTTCCGGGGCCAGCGCCACAAAAGCGGTAACGACACCGGCCAGCAGGCCCAGCAGAATATAGCCGATGGCCCCCACAATGGCGGCCCAATAGCGGCGAGAAGGATCTGTGTGCGCATCTTTGCCTGCGGCCATGGCAGCCGTTACAGCGGCCAGATTGACGGCATTGCCGCCAAACAACGCGGCAAAGGCGGAGAACACCCCGGTGATGGCAAACAGCGGGCCGGGGTTGGGGTGGTAATTATAGACTTTCAACACGGCAATGCCGGGAATATTCTGCGAGGCCATGGTGACGATATAAAGCGGCAGGGCAATGGAAATCATCGATGCGAGCGTGAAATGCGGCATCACGAATTCAAGGGGCGGCACAAGCGATGCGCTGAGGCCTGCAAACGCGCTTTCAGACACATGGATGCCAAAAATAAGCACCAGCACAAAGGCAATCAGCGCCGCAGGCACGGCATAAAGCCGATTGAAGGCACCGACAATCGCCCAAGCCAGCAGAATGGGCAGGCCAAACAGCGGATTAAAGGCCACAGCCTTGAAGGGGGAAAAGCAAAGACTGAGAATCACACCCGCCAACAGGGCATTGGCAAGGGCGGCGGGAATTGCGCCAATGGCGCGGCCCAATGGTTTGAACAATCCGGTGGTGATAATCAGCAGCGCGCAGACCACAAAGGCCCCAACCGCCACGGGAAACCCGCCGTGCGGTACGCCGGTGTTGATCAGCAAGGCAGCCCCCGGCGTTGACCACGCAACGGAGATGGGCATGCGTGTGCTGACGCTGACCAGAAGACCGCAAATACCCATGGCCACAGACAGCGCCATCAGGCCGGACGCCGCCTGCATATCGCTGGCCCCAACCCCTTTTAATCCTTGCAGGATAACGGCAAAGGAGCTGGCAAAGCCAACAAAGGCAACCAGCAGCCCCATGAGCAGGCTCTGTGGCGAAAAGTCTTTATGCATGTGATGGTCCAGAACGCGGAAACTGTGGTGTTGGAACATCAGGTTTGATGCATGAGCGCAAGGTCAGAGCACCGGCAAAATGGCTCGGTTTGCCTTTTGTTTCACAAATTTGATCGTTTCCGCAGCAGATGGTCGAGAGAAAGGATGCCGGGTCCGTGGGCCATGATGATCAACAGACAGGCGGCCCAAGTGCCGTGGGTGGGCCATGCATCGGGATAGACGAAAATTTCGATCACCAGCGTCATGCCCAAAAGCGCAAGCGCCGAAAGACGGCTTGCAAGGCCTATGACCAGTAAAATGGGAAAGAGGTGCTCGGCATTGGCCGACAGATGGGCGGCCAGCCAGGGATCCAAAAATGGCAATTTATATTCTGTTTCAAACAGATAGACGGCGGTGTCGGTGACGTGAAAGCCCTCCACCTTGGTTTGGCCGGAGCGCCAGAACGTGCCTGCAATCGACAGGCGTGCCACAAGCGAAATCAGGTCCAGCGGGATGCGATTAAACAGGCCGGTCACTGGGTTGGTGAAGCGGGTGGCAAATTGCGTGGTTAATGGGTTCGGCTGCATGACGTATCCCCTTATAAAATCGCGGAAAAGACGCCGCTTTGCAGTGCGCCGGTGAGATTGGCGGTGAGGTCGAAAGCGTCCGAATCGGCCATGGCCATATCCATGGCCTGTGCAAGGCTTTGGCCCTGTGCCAGAGCCAGCAGAAAGCTTGCGCCGCCGGGGGGCAGGCGATGCACTTCGACAATCATCTGCGGGCGCAAAACCAGCGCATCTTCGCTTTGCCAGCGCTCGATGGGGCGAAGCTCAAGCTCGCCGGTATTCATGGCCCAGATGGTGATAATGGGATGGATGGACCGGATGATGCCAAGCGAAGGATGGCGCGCAAACCGCACATCGGCCAGATGTTCCGGCGCAATTGCGGCCAGACAGCCGGGATCAAGCGGGGCCTGATCGGCTGCATGATAGGCGCGGCTGCGGGCGGCTTCCAGCCGGATCACATCCGGCAGATAGGCAAGCTCGCTGGCCGGTGTGAAGTGTTCAACGAAGTCACCAAACTCATCACCATAATTCAGCAATAGCGGTGAGCGCGGTGGATGGGCATCGATAAAGGCTTGCGCCATGGCGTGGAAAAAATCATCGCCGACAATGGCTTGTGTGGCCGGAAAGCGCGATGCCAAGGCACCGCGCAGACTGGCGCTGACATTGTTGCGATAGACCTTAAAGCGACGCTCCGGTGCGGCGCTGTTCCACGCCGTAACGCTGGCTGGAACGGCGAGGGATGGGTCTTTGACGGCGGCAGCAAATTCGCTCAAGATGGTGTTGGACATGATGCGCCTCACGCATCCCGGGTTTGGGCGTAGTGGTTTAGCAAAGCTTCGGCGGATTGCGCTTCTGTGCGCAGTGTTGACCAATCCGGCACGTCGTTATCCCATTCAATCAGGGTGGCGATAGGGCCGGCACGGGCCAAAACCTCTTCATACAGCGTCCAGACCGGGTCTTTCACGGGCGTGTCGTGGCTATCGATCAACAGGGGTGCACCAAAGTCATCCATGGTTTCTGAATGGCCGCTCAGGTGGACTTCTCGCACATGATCCAGCGGGAACTGTGCCAGATAGCGGCGCGGATCAAGCTGATGGTTGGTTGAGGCCACAAACACATTGTTGACATCCAACAACAAGCCGCAGCCCGTGCGCGTCACCAATTCGGCCAGAAAATCCACCTCTTCCAGCGTGCTCTCGGAGAAGGTGATGTAGGTGGCCGGGTTTTCCAAAAGCATTTGCCGCTTCAAGGTGTTTTGCACCTGATCAATGTGGTTGGCTACATGATGCAACGTTTCCGGCGTATAGGGCAGGGGCAGAAGATCGTTGAGAAACACCGTGTCATGGGAGGACCATGCGAGATGTTCGGAAAAACTCTCCGGCTGATAGCGATCGCATAGGGTTTTCAGGCGGGCAAGATGCGCCTGATCCAATGGCTGCATGGAGCCAATGGAGAGGCCAACCCCGTGAATCGACAGGGCATAATCCGCGCGCAGTTTGGACAGTTGCGCATGGGGTGGGCCACCGGCCCCCATGTAATTTTCCGCGTGAACTTCAAAAAAGCCCAGCGGCTGCGGCGCATCAAGAATACTGCGGAAATGCTCTGGTTTGAAGCCGACACCTGCGCGTTTGGGAAGCTGGCTGGGTTTCATGGGGTCTCTCCACGGATTGTTTTGAAGAGAGTGGCAGGGGGGGGGCCGCCC
>DNPN01000161.1:5845-15379 GCA_003501385.1 Rhizobium sp.
CGCCCTGCCACTCTTCTATGTTGGCGTGATCAGGCCGGAGCTGGGCCTTGCATCAACGTGCCATGGCCGTTCGGGGTCTTCATGGTCTCGCAGGAGCCAGCCGGAACCAGCTTCCAGGCGTTTTGCTGGTAATCGATTTTGGACGTTCCGGCGCAGGTGGTGCCGGGGCCTGCTGCGCAATCATTCTGGCCCTTCATGGCCACGCCGTAGCATTTTTCCTTAGCCGTCATGTCGGCAGCGTTTGCGGCAGGGGCGGCTACAACGGCCAGAGCAGAAGCCAGAGAGCTGGCAAGAGCAAGTGCTTTGATGGAAGTGTTCATGGTAGTCTCCTCAAGTAGTTGCCATGATTGGCTGACATGAGAGGCTACGGAAGCGCTCGGCTGGATGTTACAGTTGGTGAGAAATTTTTTATCGAAATTGTGCAATCGTGCGACAATGGGGTGTCGTGCAGTTTATTCGCAATAAACTGATAGAGGTCTGTAACAAATGCCCCTCCGCCAGCGTATGGCCAACATATGGGATATATGGTGAAGCAGTCAGACCGGGAAAATCAATGGGCAGAATGGATGCGTGCTGCCATGGCGGGCGATGCCAGCGCCTATCATCATTTCCTCTCGTCTGTGACACCGCATTTGCGCTCCATGGCAAAACGGCGGTGTGATCAATTTGGCGCACCAAGCGGCGATGCGGAGGATGTGGTGCAGGAAGTGCTGCTGGCCATTCACCTCAAGCGCGGCACGTGGGATCCGCAGCGGCCGATTGGCCCGTGGCTAACGGTGATTGTGCGCAACAAGCTGATTGACAGCTTGCGCAGACGTGGTCGCCACGTACATGTGCCGATTGATGATGTGATTGCGACGCTGGAAGCAGATGCGCAAACCGACACCACCGAGCGCATGGATACGGAAACCATGCTGGCTCGGCTGAAAGACCCGCAACGTGATATTGTCCGCTCCATCTCACTGAACGGGGCAGGAATCAGGGAGACGGCGGAAAGATTGATGATGAGCGAAGGTGCGGTCCGCGTGGCGCTGCACAGGGCGTTAAAGGCCTTGGCGATGATCTATCGGAGTGAAGCGAAATGAAGACAGACGATTTGATCAGCCTTCTGGCACAGGATGCCCCGGTGCGCTTTTCTCTTGGGCAGCGTCTGGCCTTGGCACTGGCTGTGGGTGTTGTTGTGTCTGGTGCTTTGCTGCTCTCAACCGTGGGTCTGAGGGTCAATCTTCTCAGCGCCTTGGAAACTGTGCGGGTTCCCTTCAAGATGAGCGTGACTTTGCTTTTGGCGATCACAGCAAGCCGTCTGGTGTTTCGCATTGGCAAGCCGGGTCTCAATGCGTGGCCCTTAGCGCTGTGCCTTTTGTTTCCATTGGCTTTGTTGGCTTTTGCGATCGCCGCCGAGCTTGTGATGGTGCCGGAGTCGCTGTGGTCTGTGAGGCTGATGGGTGCTCATGCTGCTTTTTGCGTGTTTTTTATTCCGGTTTTGTCACTTGTGCCGCTGGCGGGCTTTTTGAAAGCGCTGCAAAGCGGAGCGCCTGAAAATCCCGGCTTGGCCGGGGCTTCTGCTGGCCTTGCCGCAAGCGGTATTGCTGCTGCCCTGTATGCCTGGCATTGCCCCGATGACAGCCCGTTGTTTCTCGCCACCTGGTATGGACTGGCGATTTGTCTGGTTACCGTGGTTGGTTACATGACGGGGCGAAAAGTTTTGCGCTGGTAAATAAAAATCCCGCCTGTTTCGTAACAGGCGGGATTTTTTGAATACGAGACGCGTTTCAGCTTAGCCGATTTCCGACTGGCTTTCCACGATGCGCGACACCAGACCATAATCCTTGGCTTCTTCCGAAGAGAGCCAGTAATCGCGGTCGATGTCTTTTGCGATCTTTTCTTCTGTCTGGCCGGTGGCCTTGGAGAAGATCTTGATCAGGCGCTTGTTCATCTTGATGATTTCATTGGCCTGGATTTCAATATCCGATGCCATGCCGCGTGTGCCGCCCGAGGGTTGGTGCAACAGGAAGCGGGTGTTGGGCAGGCAAAGGCGCTGCTCCTTTGGCACCGATACGTAGATCAATGCGCCAGCAGAGGCCACCCAGCCGGTTCCGATGATCCAGACCTTCGGCTTGATGAATTTGATCATGTCATGGATGGAATCGCCCGATTCGACGTGGCCGCCGGGGGAGTTCACATAGACGCGAATGTCTTCGTCACTGGCGGCAGCCAGCGCCACCAATTGGGTGCAGACCTTTTGTGCCAGTTCCATGGTGATGCCACCATAGATGAAGATCGAACGCGACTTGAAAAGATTCGCTTCCGTTTCCTTGCCGAGAGGCAGTTCCTTGCTCTTGTCGTCGTCTTCTTCGTTCATTCGGCAATTCCTCGTTTACGTTTTGCTCACCCGCGCTACAGCGCTTAAGCACCTCATATGGTGCGCGAAGGCTCGCTATACCACCTATCTCTGCTGCATAATTTTTTCCTTAAATCCAAACCGATTTTAGGATTTATGCATCTTGCCTTTCAAGGCATAAAACAATGTGTGAAAAAGACAAGCTCATTGCATAATTCTTTAAACCGGAATCGGTTTAAAGATAAAATTATGCAACACATATAAAGAGCTACAGCGCCGAGCTCCAAGTATATGGCGCACGGCGCTGTAGCTTCGCAAAATGAGAGCTTATACCCTTTACAACCATAGTCGGGGGCATCAGAGCTTCATCGCAGCACGCTTGGGCGCTATGCCGATTATGACAGCGACTATCAATGGTTATAAAAACAATTGCGTGATGCTGCGCTGTTGGGTGTTGGCAATGTTCAAGCCAATGGTTTGCAGTTGTGCCTGCGCCTTTTGCGAGGACAGCTTGGTTGCTTCCTCTTCCATATTGGCGTCGGTCAAGCGACCTGTGCTGATGGTGTTAACATCTTGCAGATCCTTGATGAAATCGGTGGAAGCGGAAATCCGGCTTTGGGTTGCGCCAATTGCCGAACCAGCATTGGTCAGGCCATAAATCATGATTTTGGTGGCGGAAATCATGCCATCAATGTCGCTATTGCTCGTATTGTTGGAAACAGCAATTTCCTTGGCGGTGGAGGATGCCGGAGTTTGGGATTTGGCATCCAGCAGATAATAGTCATTGGCTGTGCCATCAATTGAAATGGCGGTGTAGGCGCGGGTCAAAATGCCATCATTGGCATTGTTCTGGCTGACCAGTGCGCTCTTCGCCGTATCGAAATTGACGACATTGACGGCGAGATTGCCGTTGGAATCACTGCCAACAGACGACACCATTTGTTTGACCGATGGGCTTTCGGATGCGCCCAGTTTCAGCCAGTTCTGACCGTTAAAGCTGGATGAATCAGCAACCGTTGAAAGCTGCTGCTTCAATTGGGTGATCTGGGTATTGATTGCATCCTTATTGGCCCCAACAGCCTTGGACATGATCAACTGGGATTGAATATCGGAGACAAGGCTGGTTGCCTGCTGCACACCCAGCGCTGCCGTATCGGCCACTGCCGCCGACAGGCCTGTTGCATCCTCTGCGCTGGAAAGCGAGAGGTTGTCTGATTTCATCGTGGTGGCAATGGACCAGTAGGCCGCGTTATCGGCGGCATTATCCACCTTCTTGCCGGTGGCAACACGGGTTTGCGTGCTCTCATGCGCTTTGGAAGTGCCTGAAATCAGCGCCAGCGCCGAATTTGATGTTGCATTGACAGACGCCATGCAGTCCTCCAACCACGATATGATACTCAACTCAAGACCCGCTGACGGGTCTTGTTATCCGAGACAATCGGCTTGCTTAAAACTCGCCAGTTGCCAACGCACGCTCCTCGGTTCATCACATGAAGCTAGTGTCCAGCTTGTCCCGACAACCCTGAGAATGGGCCTTAAAATGGAATGAACGACCATTGGATGCAGCCGTCCCCAGATCAGTCACACTAATATACAGTGTATTGCAATTGGCTTGATAGGTTCACTAACAATTTAATGACATATTACGATTCTCCCTCAATCTGCGGAGGATAATCGCCGCATGGTAAATTCGATGCGGTCATCGTCCAGCAAGCGCCAACTTTCCACCTCTGTCCAATAGGCGGCGCGGGGAAAGGCGTCAAACCATTCGCGGGCTTTCTGACGGGCATCAACCCGGCTGAGGCAAAAGGTTTCGCGGATGAAGGCAGGGTTATGGGGCCCCGTTTGCCCTTGGCGATAGCGGGCAATCTGGCGTTTCAGCCCGTCGAGGGGTGGGCGAGGAATCTTTCCGGCCATGACAGTGCATCCTGTTCAAGATACATCATAAAACAACCCGGGCGGTTTTTCCAGCACTGCAAATGCAGGGTTTCTAAATCCATTTTGCCGTTATGGCGCATCAACGCCAGACCTGTTATTGCCTGTAGCAAACGCCATTGAAGACGATGATGACGACGGGAGAGAGCAGATGGAACGTCCTGTTTTGCCAAAGGGCCTGCCTGAGAATATCGAGGCCAAAAAACTGGCCGCCCGCACGTGGTTTGAAACGCTGCGCGATCAGATTTGTGCCTCTTTCGAGGCGCTGGAAGACGAATTGAGCGGCCCGTTGAGCGACCGCGCTCCGGGACGGTTCACCCCCAAAGACTGGCTGCGGGATGAAGGCAAGGGCGGCGGTGGCCGCATGTCGATGATGGAGGGCCGGGTATTTGAAAAGGTCGGCGTGCATACCTCCACCGTCTATGGTGAGTTTTCGCCGGAGTTTCGCAAGCAAATGCCGGGTGCGGAAGAGGATCCCAGCTTCTGGGCCTCTGGCATTTCGCTGATTGCCCATCCCTGCAATCCCAATGTACCCGCCGTGCATATGAACACCCGCATGGTGGTCACCACCAGCCAATGGTTTGGCGGAGGCGCGGATCTGACGCCGGTGCTGGACCGCCGCCGCACGCAGGAAGATCCCGATACCATCGCCTTTCATGCCGCCATGCAGGCAGCCTGTGATGCCCATCCTGATGTGGCGGATTATGGCCATTACAAGAAATGGTGCGATGAGTATTTCTATCTGCCGCATCGTCAGGAAGCCCGCGGCATTGGCGGAATTTTCTTTGATTGGCTGCACGCTGGCGAAAACAAGGATCGCTGGGAGGCGAATTTTGCCTTTGAGCAGGAGGTGGGGCGTCAGTTCCGCGGTATCTATCCAAAACTGGTGCGCAACAACTTCAGCATGCCATGGACTGAAGCCGACCGCGAAGAACAATTGGTGCGCCGGGGCCGTTATGTGGAGTTCAATCTGCTTTATGACCGGGGCACGATCTTTGGCCTGAAAACCGGCGGCAATGTCGAATCAATCCTGTCATCCTTGCCGCCACTCGTGCGCTGGCCTTGATGGGGCATGGCTCGTTTCTGGATCGATTCTAGACATTGATGAGTAAAATACCCGTAATATTGATGGGTGTTTTTGTGCCGTGCCGATTTATTCCTGCGTTTAGTTAAGGAAATTCTTTTTTAGGGTGGATCACAGAAAAATTAACATTGGTTTAAGCCGCTCTCGTGTTATCCTTTATCCACAGATCAAGGAGGAGGATTGCAATGGTTGCCCTGCACAGCATGCCCATCCCCACACAACACGCCGGTGGCGAGAAAGCTCTCGATACCGTTGAGTTGATCGATCGTATGGCGCATGATTTAAAAGCGTCCAGCGATGCGGATCTGCCCCACTGCTACTTTGTGGAGCAGGCAAAGCTTCGATTGGCTGGCATACATACCCGTGAGCATGCCGCGAATGATGCCGTTAAGATGGTGAGCAAAAACACCGTCAATGGGCCAAGCTCGGTGTTTTATGCGTGGGCTATGCCTGAATAACAGGCGAAGTCCAAACAGGTTTTACATGATATGTTTCTGCTGCAGCGGTTAAGGCTGCGCCTGTTGATGAGCGGGCGTAGCCTATCCCGTGTTGATGCATGTCCAGACGCAAAATCTCGCCAGATGCAAAATCTGGATTGCTATTTTTTGTTGGAACTGCACGGCAGCATCATGCGTTTTATCAAAGACAAACCACACGCCGGAGGGGAGGATGAAGATCCAGTCGGCACAGAATGTGGTTAGGTAAAACGACGCAAGATATTGCGAGGGAGAAAGATCATGAAACTGTTTGAATGCTGCTCGCTTGTGCCGGGTTGTTCATGGCAGGCGCGCTCCAACGAGACAGCTGAACTTGTTCATCGCGCCGTAGCACACATGCGAACAGCTCATGGTGAGACGGTGCATCGTGAAAATATCGTCTATCACATCAAGATGCGCATCACCGACGTGCGTGAGGCCAAGGAAGAATGTGTTGTCTGATCAGTTGTTACCCTGATCAGATGGTACTTCCGATGCGGCGGAGATTTTGTCCTTCAGCCGGGAGAGCATTTTCTCCCGCTCAAAAGTGAAATTGGCCTGCACCCAGATGTTTTCCAGCTCGCGCAGAATGGTGCCGACCTGCGGTCCCGCACTTATGCCATGCGCCATTACATCGGCTCCGCTGATGGGAAAGCTCGGCTTTTCAAAGGCTTCTGCCCGTTGCAAAAAGCGGGACAGGCGCGCGGTTTGCGCCATGGCTTCGGTATCACCTTCGGCTCTGCTGCGGGCATTGGCCAACTGTAGGCGTAAGCTTGCGAGAATGCCGGGCTTGCCGTGTTGATACAGCAGGCGGTCCAGTGCCAGTTCGCTCATGCCATCGCTCAGTTTCGGGGCGGCGGCGAAGAGCTGCAAAAACTCAGCCTCTGCCTTTGACAGTTTCAGCCGTGCGCTCAATGTTTTGAGGCGCTCTGGATCGTTGGGCACCATGGCGGCCAGCCGCAACAGCGGCTCAGGCTGCCAGCCCAGCGCGTTTTGGGTGGCGATCAGGCCGGGCAGGGCATCAATGCCCCATTTTTCGGTTTCTGGCAGAATTGCCGTGAGCACGCCGGCCTGCCGCATCCACAGAAGCGCCCGGCCGGGGTCTTTGGCACTGAGCAATTTCTTCATTTCGCTCCACACCCGCTCCGCCGAGAGCTGGCCCAGTTTATCGCGGGCGGCAGCGCAGGCCCGCAGGCCATTGGCATCGGGCCGTCCGCGCCCATACCAGGCAAAAAAGCGGAAAAACCGCAAAACCCGCAGATAATCCTCAGTGATGCGTAAGTGTGCATCGCCAATGAAGCGAAGGGTGGCGCTTTCAATGTCGGCCAGACCGCCCACCAGATCAATAATGGTGCCGGATTGGTCGGCATAGAGCGCATTGATGGTAAAACCCCGCCGCTCGGCATCTTCCTGCCAATCGGTGCCAAAAGCCACTGCCGCGTGGCGGCCATTGGTGCTGACATCGCGGCGCAAGGTGGTGACTTCAAAGGGCTTGCCATCGACCACCAAGGTGACGGTGCCATGCTCAATGCCGGTGGGTATGGCTTTGATGCCCGTTGCTTCGGCTCGGGCCATTACGTCGGTTGGCAACAGCGTGGTGGCCAGATCAATATCACCGACTGGCGCGCTCAACAGGCTGTTGCGCACCGCCCCGCCCACCACGCGCGCCTGCCCACCATTGGCATTCAAAAGGGTAAGAACGCGAAGAAGCGCCGGGTCTTGAAACCATGGCTGATCGGCAACGGAGATCATGTGTAGAGCCTTTCATAAAGCGTGCGCAAAATTCCGGCGGTAATGCCCCATATATGATGCTCGCCATAGGGTATTGCGTAAAAATGTCGGGATACACCATCCCGAAACTGTTTGCTGCCGGTTTGGTGATTGGCCGGGTTCATCAAAAATGCCAGCGGCACATCAAATACCTCGGCCACTTCATCGGGATTGGGTGTCAGCGTGAAGCCCGGATGAATAATCGCCAGAATCGGCGTGATGCGAAAGCCGGTGGCGGCCAGATAATGGGGCAGGCGGCCCACCGGCTCAACAAAACGTGGATCAAGGCCGATTTCTTCTTGCGCTTCGCGCATCGCTGCGGCTTCCGGGCTGCCATCGTCTTCATCAATGCCGCCGCCGGGAAAGGCGATCTGACCGGAATGCTTGCGCAATTTATCCGTCCGCTGGGTGAGGATGACACGCGGCACATGGGTATCATTGACCACCGAGACCAGCACGGCGGCATCTTTCAGCGGCATGGTTTCAATCATCGGCAGAATATCGGCATTGAGCCGATGATCGCCATGGTCACGCCATGCCTCCAGCAGCGGTGCACCGCGCTGGTTCATGGCACGATGGCGAAAGTCGTCAGTGGAAAACAGGGAATGGCTCAGATCTGTCATGCGGTAAACTGCTCCAATGCGGCGGCGGACATCACCGGAAAGATTGCGCCGTTGGAGCGAATGGCAAACATTGGCTCCCCCTCTATCTCGATCACCTCGCCCTGGGCGAGAAGATCATAGGTCACGGCGCGAGACACCAAGGCCTCCAGCCGTCCGCGCACCGAGAGGTAGGGCTTGAGCTGCTGATGCTCCCCCTCAATCACGAAGCGTAAACGATGGTCGGGTCCGGCCTCCACCACATCGCCGACATTGGTGCGAAAGGTCAAAAGCGGTTGGCCTTGAATTTCTCCCACGGTCATCTCAACCGCGATGAAATGCGCATCCGCCACCCGGATGCCCACTTTTTCCACAGGTGTAACGAGATAGGTTTTCCCGTCCTCGTCTTTTCGCAGCACGGTGGAAAACAGCCGCACCAAGGGGGTGCGGCCAATTGGCGTGCCCATGTAAAACCAAGTGCCGTCGGCTGCGATTTCCATATCAATATCGCCACAAAAGGGCGGTTTCCAGTGCTCCACCGGGGGCAGTCCTGCTTTGCCGCCAGCGGTTTGATCTGCGGCGCGGGCAATCATGGCGGCAAGATCGGCAGCGCCTTCGCCTTTATTCTCTGTGTTGCCTGCCATGTTTATGTCCCGGTTTTCAACGTAATAGCTGTATGACACGAGATAGTGGTTTGAAACGCGCTTGTCAGCCGCCATACGGGTAATAAGTTAGAGAAAGATTGTGCCGCATTGCGGTGTGATCGATTCGAATGTGAGACGAAGCCAACGGAGAACCCCATGGGCATGATCACCAACACGGATATCGCGCTCGATGACAAGGCCATCATCGCGGCAGCTGAGCGCGCGCTGGCCGATATTGCCGATGTGCGCCGAGAAGTCTCCAAGGTGATCTTCGGGCAGGAACAGGTGGTGGAAAGCACGCTGCTGGCCATTCTGTCTGGAGGCCATGCGCTGCTGGTGGGGGTTCCCGGCCTTGCCAAAACCAAGCTGGTCACAACCCTTGGCACAGCACTTGGGCTGGATGCCAACCGCATTCAGTTTACGCCAGACCTCATGCCCTCCGACATTCTCGGCACCGAAGTGATGGACCAGGATGAGCATGGTCGCCGCTCGTTTCGCTTTGTCAAAGGCCCGGTGTTTGCGCAATTGCTGATGGCCGATGAAATCAACCGCGCCAGCCCGCGCACGCAATCGGCGCTGTTGCAGTCCATGCAGGAATATCACATCACCATCGCCGGTCAGCGCTATGATCTGCCAGCTCCCTTCCACGTGCTGGCCACCCAAAACCCGCTGGAGCAGGAAGGCA
>DNPN01000161.1:15642-20870 GCA_003501385.1 Rhizobium sp.
GCACCTATCCGCTGCCGGAAGCGCAACTGGACCGTTTTCTGTTGCAGGTGGATGTCGGCTATCCCGAACTGGCGGCAGAGCGGCAAATTCTGCTGGATACCACCGGAATGAGTGACAGCCACGCCAATGCGGTGCTGGATGCCGAGCGGCTGCTGGGCATTCAACGCCTGATCCGGCAGATGCCGGTCTCTGAAAAAGTGGTGGATGCGATTTTGTCACTCGTGCGGTCTGCCCGTCCGGGGCAGGGCCATGCAGAAACCGACAAGCATGTGGCCTGGGGTCCGGGTCCACGCGCCGGGCAGGCGCTAATGCTCTGCGCCCGCGCTCGTGCGCTGTATGAAGGGCGGCTGGCTCCCTCGATTGATGATGTGCATGCGCTGGCAGAACCTGTGTTGCAACACCGCATGGCATTGACCTTTGCGGCCCGTGCTGAAGGGATAGCGGTGCGCGATGTCATCGCCTCGCTGGTCAAGCGAAACAAAGAATAAGGAGACGGTGACAACGTGGCAGCAATAGGACAGATCGTTGAGAAAACCCCGACCGGGGACGGTCTGGCCCGTGCACGCCAAAGGGCGGCGCTGATTCCCGATTGCATGGTCGAGGCCAAGCGCATTGCCAACACGGTGATTGCCGGATGGCATGGCCGCAGAAAGCGCGGGATTGGCGAAAATTTCTGGCAATTTCGCCCCTATGCCGAGGGCGAGAGCATGTCCGCCATTGATTGGCGGCGCTCTGCCCGCGATGATCAACTCTATATCCGCGACCGGGAATGGGAAGCGGCGCATACTGTCTGGCTCTGGGCTGATCTTTCACCATCGATGATGTTCAAATCGCGTCTTGGCACGGTGTCGAAGGAAAGCCGGGCACTGGTGCTGATGCTGGCGCTGGCCGAAATTCTCGCCCGCTCTGGTGAACGCATTGGCTGCCCCGGCATTCTGGAGCCAGTCGCGGCCCGCAACGCCGCCGAGCGGCTGGCAACGGCGCTGATGCATGTGCCGGAGATTCAAGGCCTTCCCGATGCAGGCATGCCGCAGACAGGCATGATCCGCCAAGCCAGCGATATTGTGCTGATTGGCGATTTTCTCGATGATGCTGACAGCATCATGGGGCAGATCACGCCGCTGTCGCGCCGTGGATTGCGCGGCCATGTGATTGAAATTGCTGATCCTGTGGAAGAGCTGTTTCCCTATAGCGGCCGCACCGAATTTACCGATCCCGAAACCGGTGAAAAGCTGGTGTCTGGCCGGGCCGAGAGCATTGGGGATGATTATCGCCACGCCTATCTGGCCCGCCGCGAAGCGCTGGGGTTTGGCCTGCGGCGTCTTGGGTGGAGCTTTACCCATCATTTGACCGATCATTTGGCATCCGAGGCCTTGGCGTCTGTGCATATGCATCTGTCTGGCACGCCGCAAGGCGGCAAACGGGGAGGGGCGTGATGTTGTCTTCCTTTGCCTTTGCCAGTCCCGCCCTTTTGGGGGCGCTGGTTGTGCTGCCCGCCATCTGGTGGCTGTTGAAGCTCACGCCGCCGCGCCCGCAGGCGGAAGTGTTTCCACCGTTGAAAATCCTCGCAACCGTGTTGAAGCGGGAGGAAACACCAGCGCGCAGCCCTTGGTGGCTGACGCTGTTGCGCATGATTATGGCCACGTTGGTGATTCTGGCGCTGGCTGATCCGGTTTTGAACCCGCGCAGTGGCACGGTTGCGGGTGGTGGCCCGCTGGTGCTCATGATAGACAATGGCTGGGCCAGCGCCCCGGATTGGGAGCGCCGCGTGGAAACCGCAGATGGCTTGATTGACGAGGCGGAAAACAAGGGTGTTGCCATTTCCATGGTGTTTAGCGCCGAGCCAACGCAAGATGCGGTTCCCACAGATCCCGCCACGGCACGGGAAAAGCTCCGCGCTGCCAAGCCGCATCCGCTGGTGCCAGATCGGGCCAAGGCGCTTGCATCTTTGCAAACGGCGCTGAAAGACAGCCACCCCGGCACTTTGGCGTTTTTGACCGATGGGCTTGCCGCCAAGGACAATGAGCAGCTTGGAGCCGCACTGTCTGCCTTGAAGCCGGACGAGGTGCGGGTGATTGCCGATGATGGCAAAGCCACCCTCGCCATCACGAGTGCGGCCAATGGTGCGGAACGTTTGAACGCCAAGGTAACACGCTTGGCAACGGCAGAGCCGCAGCAGGTGATTGTTGATGCACAAGATCAGCAGGGCCGCCCGATTGCCACTGGCACCGCCCGCTTTGCGAGCGGCGAGAGCGTTGCCACTGCCGAGATTGCTGCCCCTTACGAGCTGCGCAATGATTTTGCCCGCCTCAGCATTGCTGGTCTGGCCAGCGCCGGATCGGTGCATCTGTTGGATGATGGTTTTCGCCGTCGCAAGGTGGCGCTGCTGTCTGGCGATGCCAATGATGAATTTCAGCCGCTTCTGTCACCGCTCTATTATATCGAGCGGGCGCTGCAACCCTATGCCGATCTGATCAAGGCGCAGGACAAGGATCTGGCCACCGCTATTCCAAAATTGCTGCAACAAAACCCCTCTGTGGTGGTGATGGCCGATATTGGCCGCATGCCGCCCGATGTGCAGCAGCAATTGTTGCGCTTTGTGAAGCGTGGCGGCACGTTGATCCGCTTTGCCGGGCCACGGCTTGCGGCTGCGCCTGTGGATGACCCGCTGGTGCCGGTGATGTTGCGCCAGGGCGAGCGGCAATTGGGCGGAGCGCTGTCCTGGGCGGTGCTGCAGGCGCTGGCACCCTTTCCCGATGCTGGCCCCTTTGCCGGTTTGCCTGCACCCGATGGCATTGTGGTGAAGCGGCAAGTGCTGGCCGAGCCGACGCCCGATCTGGCCGATCGCACCTGGGCCAGCCTCACCGATGGCACGCCGCTGGTGACCAGCAAGGATATTGGCGCTGGTCGCATTGTGCTGTTCCATGTCAGCGCTGAGGCCAGCTGGTCCAATCTGCCGATTTCCGGTGCCTTTGTGGAAATGCTGCGCCGGATTGTGCAGCTTTCCCATGCCGGGTCTGTCACCGCCAGCACCACCGGGGCCGCCGCTGCCCTGCCACCCTATCGCCTGTTGACCGAGCGCGGCGCGCTGACTGCGGAAGCGGGCAATGCCAAGCCGCTGGAGCTGGGCGCAAAGCGCCCCTTGGCCGCCAGTTTTGATAATCCGCCGGGGCTTTATGGTTCTGAGGATGGGTTTGCGGCGCTTAATCTGTTGCCGCATGGTGCCGAGTTGAAGCCGGTTGATCTCTCCGGGGCCAGTGTTGCCATGGTGCGCGAAGCGCTGATTGGCGCAACCGCCAAGCCGTTGAAGCCGTTTTTGTTAGGTTTGGCCTTGGCACTGTTCATTCTTGATAGTCTGGTTGTGCTGATCATGGGTGGAGCCTTCGCCCGCCTGCCAAAGCGCGGCGCTATTGCGGTGTTTCTTGCCATCGCAGCGCTGGGCCTGTGCATGCTGCCGATGGATCGGGCGCAGGCCGATGACACCAAGCCCGGCGATGAGCTGTTGCTGCAACGGCTGGACAATACCCATCTGGCCTATGTCAAAACCGGCGAGAGCGATGTGGACACGCTGTCCGAACGCGGCTTGAGCGGCCTGACCGAATATATGAGCTATCGCACCACTTTGGAGCCGGGTGCTCCCGTGGGACTGGACATCACCAAGGATGAGCTGTCGCTCTATCCGATTATTTTCTGGCCAATTTCCGCCACCGCCCCCATGCCGAGTGCGGAAGCCATCAGCCGGATTGATGCCTATATGCGCGCTGGCGGCACAGTGTTGTTTGACACCCGCGACCAGTTCAGCAGCTTTGGCGGCGATGGCGCGCCGAGTGCCAATGGCGAGCGGCTGCGCGCGATATTGGCCAATATTGATATTCCACCGCTGGAGCCGGTGCCGAAGGATCATGTGCTGACCCGCTCCTTTTATCTGCTGCACACCTATCCGGGCCGCTACAATGGCAGCCCTTTGTGGGTGGAAGCGCGGCAGGAGGCCAAATCCAAGGGCAAGGAATTGACCTCAGGCGGCGATGGCGTGTCGCCCATCATTATCACCGGCAATGATTTTCTGGGTGCCTGGGCCATTGATGCCAATGGCGTGCCGCTGTTGCCCACCGTGCCAGCTGATGAGCGCCAGCGGGAAATCTCTTACCGTGTGGGCGTCAATATCATGATGTATATGCTGACCGGCAATTATAAAGCCGATCAGGTGCATGTGCCTGCTTTGCTGGAAAGATTGGGCCAATGAGACAAACTGGGCCAATGACACAGGCAGGATACGCGCCATGAGCCTTTCCTTCTCCCCTTATCTGCCTTGGTGGGTGCTGGCGGTGCTGGCTGTTCTGGCGCTGGTGGTGGCTTTTCTGGGTATCCAAAAGGGCATTCGTGGCAGCACTCTTCGTCTGATTGCCTTTGCAGCGCTGATTGTGGCACTGGCCAATCCGTTGTTGCTCTCGGAAGATCGCGATGCCCTGAGCACGATTGTGCCGGTGATCGTTGATCGTAGTCAGAGCCAGACGGATATTGCCGCCCGCAATGTCATGACTGATCAGGCGCTTGCGGGTATCAAGCAGCGGTTGGCCAATATCCCCGGCATTGAGCCGCGCATTGTCGAGGCCTCCACCCCGGAAACATCGGATACGCCATCCACCCGGTTGTTCGAGGCGCTGTCTTCGGCCATGGCCGATGTGCCGCCTGCGCGCATTGGCGGAGCTATTTTCATTACAGATGGGCAGGTGCATGATGTGCCGCCCAACCTCAAAACCCTTGGCATGGATGCCCCCGTCCACACGCTTTTGACCGGCAAGGCCAATGAATTTGACCGCCGCATTGAAGTGGTGCGCGCACCGCGCTTTGGCATTGTCGGCCAGAGCCAGGATATGCTGCTGCGGGTGATTGATGATGGCAGCAAAGCCACCATTCCTGCGTCTGCTCCAGCAAAGGTGAGTGTGCGGATCAATGGTGAGGATGGCGGCACATTCACCGCCGCGCCGGGCAAGGATACGCCGTTTAGCTTCACCGTGCCCCGTGCGGGCAGCAATGTGCTGGAATTTACCGTGGCCGGCCTGCCGGGTGAAGTGTCGGAGATCAACAACAAGGCGGTGCATCTGATTGATGGCATCCGCCAAAACCTGCGGGTGTTGCTGGTGTCGGGCGAACCCCATGCAGGCGAGCGGGCATGGCGCAATCTGTTGAAATCCGACGCCGCGGTGGATCTGGTGCATTTCACCATT
>DNPN01000161.1:21134-22994 GCA_003501385.1 Rhizobium sp.
TGCGCCCGCCGGAAAAGCAGGATGGCACGCCCATCAACGAGCTGTCGCTGATTGCCTTTCCCACCCGCGAGCTGTTTGTGGAAAAAATCAGCCAGTTCGATCTGATCATTTTGGATCGGTATCAGCATCGCGGCGTATTGCCTTTGCTTTATTACGACAACATCGCCCAATATGTGGAAAATGGCGGTGCGCTTCTGATTGCAGCAGGGCCGGAACATGCAGGCCCGGATTCCATTGCGCTCACTCCGCTTGCCCAGGTTTTGCCCGCAGCTCCAACCGGGCAAATGAACGAGGGCGGTTTTTATCCGCGCCTGTCAGACATCGGCAAGAAACACCCTGTCACCCGCGATCTGGATGGGGCCGGGTCTGAGCCGCCCCATTGGGGCCGTTGGTTCCGCAGCGTCGATGTGGAGCAGCCCGAAGGCGAAACGGTGATGACAGCGGCTGGCGGCAAGCCGCTCTTGGTGCTCAACCGCGCAGGCAAGGGCCGCGTGGCCATGCTGCTGTCCGATCAGGGATGGCTCTGGGCGCGGGGTTTTGAAGGCGGCGGGCCCCATGTGGCACTCTATCGCCGCATTGCCCATTGGCTGATGAAAGAACCGGAACTGGAAGAAGAAGCCCTGACCGCCCGCGCCAGTGGCCGTCTTCTGACCATTACCCGGCAAACCATTGGCAATGATCCAGGACCGGCCGCCATCACATCCCCCTCCGGTAAAAAGCAGGATGTGGCGCTATCCCAGACAGAGCCGGGCCGCTACACGGTGGAACAGCGCATGAGTGAGACTGGCCTGTTCACTATCTCCAACGGCGCTTTTTCCACCCTTGTGCATATCGGCACGGTGGATGCGCCCGAATTCAAGGCGATGATCTCAACACCGGATTTGATGAAGCCGATTGTGGATGCCTCCCACGGCTTGCTGAAACGGCTGGATGACGGCCATGGCGGCGTTGCTATTCCCGATATTCTGCCGGTACGGGGCGAAGTGCGCAGCAGTGACGGCCAGCGAATCGTTATTCGCATGACCGATGAAACCGTGCTGAAGGGCATCAATACCTTGCCATTGTTTGCCGGCTTTGGCGGTTTGGCCATGCTGCTGTTTGCGGTATCGGCGATGTGGTGGCGTGAGGGGCGGTGATGGGTTCAATACCGCTGTTTTTCGTCTGGACTGCGGTTTTGATCTTTGTGCTCCATAATGGTGAAGAGGCGCGTGGTATTGCGGATTGGGCTCAGAAAAGCCGTTCGCGACGATTTGCGCGATGGTATAAAACTGCGCCGTTCAGTGTTGCGGTAACATTGCTATCGATTGCATTTGCGGCGCTTGCTGTTTGGATGACAATAGCCGGTGGTTATCTCGCATCCATGATGTTTGTGTTGAGCTGTGCAGCTATTTTCGCCAATGCTATCATCCACATAGGAAGTATATTGGTAGCACGACACCCTTTGCCTGGTGTATGGACGGCAGCGTTTTTGCTTCTTCCTTTCGGCGCTTGGTTTGGGTACTATCTCATTGAGCATTCCGTATTCTCGGCACATGTAACGTTACAGTTGTTGTGTGTTGGAGCCTTCCTGCAAATTCCTCTAGCCCTGGCTGCTCTCGTTGCGGGCCATATGATGATTGGTGTGTTCAACAGGCTCAAATAGATTGATAGCTACAGCGCCGTGCGCCATATATGGCGCACAAAGGTTCGCTGTAGCTCTTTATATCTGCTGCATAATTTTCTCCTTAAATTGATTCCGATTTAAGGAATTATGCAGTATTCGAGATATCTGGGATGAAAGTGGCGGTGATGGAAGAAATAACGCTTACGGTTTTGGATGCGGTGCCGCCAGACACCAAAACCCTAAAGCGTGTCGCAGTG
>DNPN01000161.1:23331-23501 GCA_003501385.1 Rhizobium sp.
ACAATGAAACGCGACATGCTTTAATGTCCGGCTGGCTGACAGTCCATAATGATGGGATGTTTGGCAAAACGGGTGGCCATAAAGGCCTATTTGTTCCGATTGATGGTGATAATGGACAGATTGTCGGCGGGCTGATTGGGCGCACCGCTAAAGCGGATCGCAATGAATAG
>DNPN01000161.1:23827-45330 GCA_003501385.1 Rhizobium sp.
GACAATGAAACGCGACATGCTTTAGAGGCTGGCTGGATATCGATATTCTGTTTATTCCAGACGCGCTTCGTGGCCGAGGACTTGCGGGAAAATTGCTGACTCTGGCAGAGGATGAAGCGCGCAAGCGTGGTTGAACGGGCGCGCATATTCAAACCGCCAATCCGGTTGCGACAAAGGCCTATCAAAAATATGGCTATGAGGTTTTCGGCAAAATCGATCATTTTATTGATGATTTTACCCTCACACTGCTGATGAAGCGGTGGTGATATTTGCGGTGTTGGCGATAGAGTGGCGTGAAGGACGATGATGGGCGACATTTCACTTGAGGTTCTGGATGTGGTGCCGGAGGCGGAAAAGGCTGCGATCCATGCCTTCTTGATGGCGCACAATGCAACGATGCTTGGCGCTTCGGAGGCTGTTGCACTTTACATCCCCCTCAAAAACGAAGCGGGTGAGGTTGATGGCGGTTTGGTCGGATTGACACGGCGTGGCTGGTTGCATGTGGATTATCTGTTTGTGCCAGAGCGATTGCGTGGACGTGGTATTGCCGGTCAGCTTCTTCAGACGGCTGAGGATGAAGCTCGCAAACGTGGCTGCACGCGTGTTCTGATTGACACGGCAAATCCCGCCGCCCGCCGCGCTTATCAGTGCCAAGGTTATGAAACTTTTGGCACACTTGAGGATTATGCCCTTGGTCATTCCATTACTTGGATGAAAAAAATGCTGTGACGTCCCGCACGGCACAACCCAAAACAGGAGTTCCATCGTGAACGAGAATGTTACCCCCTCGACGCTCAACATTGTCCAATTTACGGTCGGTCATGCCGACATTAACGCCTTTTGCGATGGTGTCCTGACCGCCCCCGTTGCCAGTCTCTATCGCCGTGGCTCTGATCAGCCAACGCCGGAGGCCTTTGCCGATGCCCCCACCCAGCTTTCCATCAACGCCTTTCTGGTGAAAGCTGATGGCAAATTGGTGCTGATCGATACCGGGTCTGGTCAGTTGTTCGGGCCGGAACATGGCAAGCTGTCGTCCTATCTCGCACAAATCGGTCATTCCGCGGATGAGATTGACGATATCATCCTCACCCATATTCACTCCGATCATTCTGGCGGCTTGATTTCCGATGGTGCACCCGTTTTCAAAAAGGCGACACTCCATATTGGCAAGACGGAAGCCGATTTCTGGTTGTCGCCGGGCGCTGCCGACGTGCCCAACGCCAGCGATCGTCTGAAAGGCCAGATTGGCCGCGCCCATACCTGTATTGATCCCTATCAGCAGCAAGGCCAAGTGCAGATTTTTGAAGATGAGGGTGCGATTTTGCCCGGCTTCAGCGCCAGCTTGCGCGCAGGTCACACGCCGGGGCATGTGTCCATTCGCTTTGAGAGCAATGGTCAGGTCATCACCTTTGTTGGCGATATTGTTCATGGCGATAAGCTGCAATTTGCCGATCCATCCATCACCATCGATTTTGACTATGACCAGAAAACCGCCGCCATTTCCCGTGCGAGTGCCTTCAAACAGGCGGCAGAGGAGGGCTATCTGATTGCGGCTGCCCATATTCCATTCCCCGGTGTGGGATATGTGCGGAATGAGGGTGGGCATTATCGCTTTGAGGCGCTGAAAAGCGTGTAGGTGGTGCAAATTGTGAGTCGGAAGGACCGCTCTCCAACCCTCCCCCTTGTGGGGAGGGTTGGAGAGGTTTTTTTGTCTCCGACAAAACTAACCGTTGGCAACCATGCGCGGCAGATCATACAAATCCTGATCGACCATCTCTTCCACAGCCTGCGCTGCCGGGTCGCGCCAGCCAATTTTGCCATTCAGCCGGGCGTGAACGTCATCCGCGAGTGGCACCACCAGCACTCGGTTTGCATCGACCGGGCCAGGAAATTCCAGCGCCTTATAGCCGACTTTTTCAAAGCCAAGCGGCATGTAATAGGCCGCATCACCGACCAGAATAACGGCTTCTGAGCCGTTGCGCTTTGCCGCTTCAATGGCAATCCGCACCAATTCGCGGCCAATGCCGAGGCATTTGTGCGATGGCCGCACGGCCAGTGGCCCCAGCATATGGCCTTTGACATCGCCGGCCTGCACCGGGGTCATGCGAACCGAGCCGATGGTTTCGCCGTGGTCGGCGCAGACGAAGGAGAGGGCGCGATCATGCGGGCCTTGCTCGCGGATGCGTGCGGCGGCTTTAACGAAGCGGCCGGGGCCAAAAGCCTCAGAATTGATAAGTTCGATGATGGCGTCGTGCGACCCATCCTCAGTGAGGTAGACCAAGTCGTGCTGCTGCATGAAATCCAGAACCATAAAGCGAATTGCGCAAGGGTGTCCGACCATCGAAGAGATGGTTGAGCCGTATCAGCGTCGTCGCAGGTTCCGGTGAGCGGTCATGAGATATGATCCTTTTTTTCGTGGAAAATTGCATAACAGCATTTTTTTCTGCCGTCTACTGCATAATTCCACAACCGAAATCGATTTGCGATCCCGCTTATTGGCGAAAAACGCTCTGTTCAACATTTGCAACCTCGCCTTTTCTGATAGTCTCTTTATGTGATGACAAGAGAACATAACAACAGCGAGGCAAGGCCATGGGCATGTTGGTTGAAGGCGTCTGGAAAGATGTCTGGTATGATACGACAGCCACGCAAGGTCATTTCAAGCGCAGCGCATCCAGCTTTCGCAACTGGCTGACAGCCGATGGTGCCGCAGGGCCAACGGGGGCTTCCGGCTTCAAGGCCGAGGCGGGCCGATATCATCTTTATGTGTCGCTGGCCTGCCCTTGGGCGCATCGTACGCTGATTTTTCGAAAACTCAAAAAGCTGGAGGATTTGATCTCTGTCTCCGTGGTGCATCCGTTGATGCTGGAACACGGCTGGACATTTGAGACGGATGCCGCCGCCACCGGCGATCAGCTGCTGGGGCTGGATTATCTCTGGCAGGTCTATGTCAAGGCGGATCACGCCTATAGTGGTCGGGTGACTGTGCCGGTGTTATGGGACAAGCAGCAAAACACCATTGTCTCGAATGAATCCTCCGAGATTATTCGTATGTTCAATAGCGCGTTCAACGATATCACTGGCGATGATCAGGATTTTTATCCCGACGCATTGCGCACTGAGATCAATGATGTGAATGCCCGCATCTATGATACGGTCAACAACGGGGTCTATAAGGCGGGGTTTGCCTCCAGCCAATCCGCTTACGAGGAGGGGCTTTACCCCCTGTTTGAAACGCTGGATATGCTGGAGCAAAAGCTGTCCACCCAGCGCTATCTTTTAGGCGATACCCAGACCGAGGCTGATTGGCGGCTGTTTACCACGCTGGTGCGCTTTGATGCGGTCTATGTGGGGCATTTCAAGTGCAATCTGCGCCGCATTGTCGATTATCCGGCCTTGTCGGCGTATTTGCGCGATCTTTATCAGGTGGCGGGCGTGGCCGAGACGGTCAATATCGACCACATCAAGCGACATTATTACGGTAGCCACAAGATGATCAATCCAACGGGCGTGGTGCCGGTTGGCCCCGTATTGGATTTTACAGCACCTCACCACAGAGGTGCATAAGGGCCGCCCTTGGCCAGTTCCTCCAGACGGCGACGGGTGGCGGCAGTCACACCGTCTGGAAGAGCATCCAGCGGAAAAAATCCGCTCTCGGCAATTTCGTGATCAGGCAGCCGTGGCGCTGTCTGCTCGACCTCCACCTTGTAAAACAGCACATGATCGCGGCGGCTGCCGCTGAGATTGAGATGGGCTTGAAGCAGTACGGGCGGGGCGGTGATGCGCAGATTTCCCTCTTCGCGCAATTCCTTCTCCAGCGCTTGAGCGGCAGTCTCAAAGCGCTCCACGCCGCCGCCGGGTAGATACCAGCCGGGCAGGTAGGTGTGCCGCACCAGAAAAATGCGCCCATCCCTGTCAAAACAAGCAGCCCGCACACCTAGCGTCATGCCGCGCGAGAGCGCGAAATAGAGGTGCAAAATCCTGACGATGGCCTTTTTGAATGGGCCGATCCGCAGGTCCACAGCTTGAATTTGCGTCATTATTTCGCTCCTCATTCTTGTCATGGGCCGTGGATGCTATAAACAAGGCCTATGTTTAAGCTCGCTCATATCTCCGATATCCATCTGGGACCCATGCCGCAGCTCACCGTGCGGGAGTTAGCGTCAAAACGAATCACCGGATATGTGAACTGGCACCGTAACCGCGCCAAGCATATGGTGTCCGGCACGCTGGAGACAGTGGTGAATGATCTGCGCGGCCAAAACCCGGATCATCTGGCAGTGACGGGCGATCTAGTCAATCTGGCGACGGGGCTGGAAATCAACCGCGCCAGCGATTGGCTGCGGGATCTTGGGCCGTCTTCGGATATTTCGGTGGTACCCGGCAATCACGATGCCTATGTGCCCGGAGCCTATGAGAAGGCCATGCGCAGCTGGTATGATTACCTGCGCGGCGATGATGACCCGGAGGCATGGCATAGAGATTTCAAGCTGTGGCCCATCATACGCCGCCGTGGGCCGGTGGCGCTGATTGGCTGCTCATCCTCGATTGCCACACCGCCTTTTTCTGCCAGTGGTTATTTCAGCGCACGACAGGCGCGGGAAACGACGGAACTGCTGCGGCAGGCGGGCGAGGAGGGTCTGTTTCGGGTGGTGATGATCCATCATCCTCCCATTCGCGGTGCCGCATCCCAGCACAAGCGGCTAATTGGCATTCGCCGCTTTGCGGCGGCCATCGGCATTGGCGGGGCGGAATTGGTGCTGCATGGCCATACCCATCTCAACACGCTGAACTGGCTGGAGAACAGCCATGACCGCGTGCCGGTGGTGGGCATCGCCTCGGCCAGTCAGGGGCCGGGCGGGCGAAAGCCCATCGCAGGCTATAACCTGTTTTCTATCGCTGGCGAGGCGGGCACATGGTCACTGGATTGGAAACGCTATGCGCTGAATACTGCGGGTGACGCGACATCACTGGACCATCACCAGCAACTGTCGTGATCACGCGGCCAGAAGGTCGGCCTTGGCCAGAGCCTGTTCCAGCGCATTGATACACTCGGGATCGTGGCTGGTGTTGGCACCTTCCCAAAGAATATCCAGCGCCTTTCGAACAGGCATGGCGGGCCGATAGGGCCGGTCTGCGGTGAGGGCGTCAAACACATCGGCGGTTGAGACAATCCGGGTTTCCAGATTGATTTCGCTTCCCTTCAAACCGAGCGGATAGCCTTTGCCATCAAGCCGTTCATGATGCGCTCCGCCAATCACGGCAAGATCAGCAAAGGCACGGATGCGCGAGAGAATATTGTGCGAAAATTCTGGGTGGCGCTTCATCAGCAACCATTCTTCATCATCCAGCTTGCCCGGCTTATCCAGCACAGTGTTGGAAATTCCCAGTTTGCCAATATCATGCAGCAGGGCACCGCGCTTCAGCTTGCGCCGTGTTGCGGTGTCAATCTGCATTTGCTCGGCGATCAAGTCTGTGTAGAGCGCCACCCGATCGCTGTGGCCGGATGTGTAAGGGCTTTTGGCATCGATCACCCGGGCAAAGCCTGCCGCGATATCATCAAGATAATCTTCATCGGCCATGATTGCGTGTTGGCCCGGCTCGGTGTTGAGCACAATCTGTTCCAGATCGGATGAGGCCAGCTCTTGCCAGAAGCTGTCGTTGCCAGCCACCTGTAAGAAAACCTTGACCACTGCCGGGTCAAACCAACTGCCAGAGCGGTTTTGCACTTCGTGGATTGCTGCGTCTGCGCCTCCGGCCTGAAAGAATACATCGGCCACCTGCGCCAGCAGCGTAATCCTTGCGAAAATATGGATTGTCCCGCCGTTGATATGGGTTGGCAGGCCACCGCCGTCGAAATGCTCATCCAGATCGCGGATGCCTTGGGCAACATTGTCTGAAAACCGCATCTGTCGGGCAATTTCTGCACCGCGCTCGCAACGGGTCTGGATCAGTTCGACGCTGTTTTTGCTGCCATGTTTCATCACGCCGAGCAGCACGCGCATGCGCGCGGCCAAATTTGTTTGCTCGCCCGCATGGGATAGCAGAAATCTCAGCATTTGTGGAACACTGCCATCCACCAGCTTGTAATCGCGCTTAAAGGTCAGGTCATCGCTGACATAGAGCTCGCAAATGCGCGCGGCATTGCTGGAACAGCCGAGGTCCTTCAGCATCAACGTGTAATAGAGGTCGTGCAGCATGGTTTCAGACAGGCCGATTGTCTGGCCGATGGCCATGCCAATATGGCAACACCGCACGCAATGACCGGGCAGCTGGCCTTCTGTTAGGTCAAGAGCATGGCTGAGGGCCTTGATAATTTCAGCCAAACGGATGTGCAAAACCATGACCACTCCTTTGCCCAGCACACATATAACATTTGGCGCGGTATCTCGTGAAAGGTCAGTTTATGGTCTGCGGGTTAATAGGGCGTGTTTCATCGCGGTAAACGAGGCGTGGATGCGGCGATCTAATCACCGCATCCTGACTGATCACTTCTTGCGGTTTCTGCGTGGTGTGGGCCTTGTCTGGGTTTTGGCCTTTGGCGCAGGCACGGGATCAGGCGTTGGCTCAGACACAGGCGCGACCGGCATCGATATTGTATCGTGGTCCGTTGCAATGGCTGCCGCAGCTGCTTCCGGTGCCGTGTCTGGCTCCGGTGCCAGCTCCTCTGCGGCGGCTGGTGGTGGAACAAGCTCCTCCAAGTTTGGTTCTTCCACGGCTGGTGTGGCCTGCAAAATCGGCTGTTCCACTTCTGCAATGGCGGTATCCGCAATGTCCAAAGGTTGCTCTTGTTCCTCCGCAGCTGTGTCTTCTACGGGGGTGACAAGCTTTAACACGGGCGCTTTTTCGGGTGGGGGCGGCTCCGCAACAACCGCTTCTGGCTCAGGTTCGGGCGCTGTTGTCTCTTGCTGCTTTGGCAGATTGCTCAGGGCATCGCGCAGCAGGTTGGTGATTTTCAAGGCACCGGGCATGTCGCTGTTGGTGGAATGGCCGCTGCGCGCAACGCGAATGGTACCTGCAGCGGGGGCTGTGGCATTCAACTCGCCATACCAGTCCAGTTCGCCCATGATGGACAGAGCAGGCGCAACCGTTGCCGGAACCGCGATACGTGCCGCAAAGGAGATGAGTTGCAAATCGTTTGCAATCGCTTCCAGCTGCTTTGGCGCGGTTTCCTCAATGGAATACAGGGCTTCTGCAATGATGAGGTTGCCCTTGGAATGACCTGTGACCAGATTGAAGTGCAACTGATCATGCGTCAGCAAGGCCTCGACCGTATCGGTATCCAGGCTGACAGGGCGGGCCGTTTTGATATCGCCGCCGCGGCGGGTGTAATCGCCCAGTTTGGGGCGTCCAACAAGATCATCAATCAATTCGAAATTGTGGCGCAGGAAACCCAATGGGCCAAAGAAGAAATTGCCGCCCATGGCCTCCGAGAGAATATCGCCCAATCCGTAGCCCGACACAACGGCGGCAACAGGTGCGCCAACGGCATCGGCCACATTGCGGGCAAAGGCTGCAGCCCCCGCAGCAGAACCACCAATGCCCGCCACGGCCATGACGTGAACATCGCGCCCGCCGCGCAAGATATATTCATCCACGCTGTCGCACAGCGTCAACATGCCTTGGCCTGTGGGCGGCACGATCATCACCATGCCTTCGGCGGCAAGAGAATCGCTGATGTAGAAGGCTTCGTCTGCTGTTAACATCTTGATATCGTAGAACATCGCATCAAGACTGCTGTTGCGGAACCGCCATGGCTCAAGGGTGGCGTTACGCAGCGGCCTCTTTTGCAGCCGTTCCGGCAACGAGAGGGATCGAGCGAATTGAGTCAAGCCAAAGGTGAATGCCGTGTTGAACATCGTTCTTATCCTCGTTCATCTTGCTGCGGTGCAACATAAAATTACAGGATCGAATTGGCAATGGTTGTTTTAAGAAATTCTTATTAACGTATAGGTCTTTATGCGGAAAGCCAAGGTGGTGCTGTTGAAAACGGGCGATTGCGGTTTTCAGGCAAGGCTTAACATCCCATCATAACGCGATGTTAACGGTTTGGCTTTGACGAAATTCAGGCTGCCGGTTTTTTGCGGTCACTTTTGCGGATTATCGTAATTGCCGCAGTGCCTCTCCGGCGATCATGGCCGCTGACATGGCGATATTGATGGAGCGCTGGCCCTCAACCATGGGAATCAAAATGCGTCCATCGGCCAGATCATGCACCGTATCGGGCACGCCTGCGCTTTCGCGGCCAAATAGCAAAATATCATCGGGGCGAAAGGCAAAGTCATAATAGATCTCTGCGGCCTTGGTGGAGGCCAGCACCAGCCTGCGGCCCGTTGTGGCGCGCCAGTCCTCGAAATGGGCCCAGCTGACATGGCGGGTCAAGGCCACGCTTGCCAGATAATCCATGCCCGCCCGCTTCAAATTTCGGTCGGACAGATCAAAACCGGCAGGCTCGATAATATCGACCTTTACACCTAGGCAGGCGGCAAGCCGCAGGATTGTGCCGGTGTTGCCGGGGATATCGGGTTGGTACAGGGCAATGCGCAAATCAGACATAGTGTCTGAATAGCCTCAACCAAGGCCATTGTCTGTGGCCAGCGGGCAACAGTTCTTGGTCAAACCACCCAGGTGTCGATTTGCGACTTTTCAAATTTCCTACAGCCCCTTAGAAAGAAGCAGGTTCAACTTGAGATAAGGGAGGCTTGCATGATCGACATTGAATGGATGCGCTTCCCCGCTGTGATCATTTCACATTTGCGCTGACGTTTCTCGCTTTTCCCGACTTTCAAAGTTTCGCGTTGTCCGGATCTGTCATGGTTCGGTTTCATGTACCGCCCAAACCGGGGCTCGCACTTTGCCGCTGTGCCGTGCTTTCTGAAATGGAGTCTTTCCATGTTTTCGTGGTTTGAAAACCGCATTAATCCTTACCCGGACACGCCACCCACGTTGCCGCCCAACAAGCTGTTCGGCTTTGTGTGGCATTACACCCGGCCCGTTGCGGGCTGGCTGGCGCTGATGACCATTCTGGTCACGCTGATTGCGATTGGCGAAGTCATGCTGTTTCAGTTTATGGGCGATATCGTCACCTGGCTGTCCCATGCGGATCGCGCCACGTTTTTGCAAAGCGAAGGTTGGCGGCTGGCAGCCATGGGCTCGCTGGTGATGATCTTTCTGCCGGGCATTGGCATGCTCAATTCACTGATCGTGCATCAGACCCTGCTGGGTAATTTTCCGATGATTGCGCGCTGGCAGATGCATCGCTTCTTGCTCAACCATTCCATGGCATTCTTTGCCAATGAATCCTCGGGTCGGGTTTCCACCAAGGTCATGCAGACCTCGCTGGCGGTGCGCGAAACCGTGGTGAAGATTCTGGATGTGTTTGTGTTTGTTGCCACCTATTTCATCTCCATGCTGGTGGTGATTGCGGCTGCCGATCTGCGCCTGTTGATTCCCATGCTGCTGTGGCTGGCGATCTATGTGTCGATTGTGGTGCATTATGTGCCCAAGCTTCGGAAAATCTCCGCAGAACAGGCCGATGCCCGCTCATCCATGACGGGCCGGGTGGTGGATAGCTACAGCAATATCGCCACCGTAAAATTGTTCTCGCACTCCAGCCGCGAAGAGGCCTATGCCAAAAGTGCGATGGATGAATTCCTGAAAGCCGTCTATGCGCAGATGCGGCAAGTGACGCTGTTTCAGGTGTTTGTCTATCTCAACAATTGCACGGTGATCTTTTTGATCAGTGCTTTGTCGATCTGGCTGTGGTTGAACGCGTCCATAGAAGTGGGTGCGATTGCCATCGGCATCGGTCTGGCCATGCGGGTCAACAGCATGTCGCAATGGATCATGTGGGAAGTCTCGGCGCTGTTTGAAAATATCGGCACGGTCTATGATGGCATGGACATGATGACCAAGCCCCATGACATTGTTGATCTACCCAATGCTGGTCTGTTGCAGGCCAAAAAGGGCGAGATCGTCTATGACAAGGTGCGCTTCCATTACGGCAAGAGCAAGGGCATCATTGATGACTTCTCCCTGACCATCAAGGCCGGCGAGAAGATCGGTCTGGTGGGCCGCTCCGGGGCTGGCAAAACCACGCTGATGAACCTGCTGCTGCGCTTTTACGATGTGGAGCAGGGCCGTATCACCATTGATGGGCAGGATATTGCCAAGGTGACGCAGGAAAGCCTGCGGGCTTTGGTGGGCGTGGTGACGCAAGACAGCGCGTTGTTGCATCGTTCCATCCGCGACAACATTGCCTATGGTCGCCCTGATGCGACCGATGCCGAGGTGATTGAAGCGGCCAAGCGCGCCAACGCCTGGGAGTTCATCGAACCTCTGACCGACATGCAGGGCCGGAAAGGTCTGGATGCGCAGGTGGGCGAGCGCGGCGTAAAACTCTCCGGTGGCCAGCGGCAGCGGATTGCCATTGCCCGGGTGTTTTTAAAAAACGCGCCGATCCTCATTCTGGATGAGGCCACCTCTGCGCTTGACTCAGAGGTCGAGGCCGCCATTCAGGAGAGCCTGTTTGCTTTGATGGAAGGCAAAACGGTGATTGCCATTGCCCATCGCCTCTCCACCCTGACCCAGATGGATCAGCTGGTGGTGCTGGATAAGGGCAAGATCATTGAGGTGGGCAGTCATCCGCAACTGGTGGCCAGAGGCGGCATTTATGCTGATCTGTGGAACCGTCAGTCTGGCGGGTTTTTGCCGGATCAGCTGGATGAGCAGGACGCGGCGGCGGAGTGATGTGTTGTGAAACCCCTGCCCTTGTGGGTGGGGAGGGGTCTTTTGATGCCCTTCAACACCTCTCTCAAACGTGACCTTTCTTGCATAAATCCCCAATCCTTTGGCCTTTGTTCCGCTCCAGAATCGCCATAGGGTGCCTGCATGATCATTCGCCCCATTCTTCGCCTGTTTGAAACCTGGCTCAACCCTTTCACCGTGGCCGCGCAATTGCGGCCGCCGGGGCAGGCCTGGGCATTTGTGTGGTTTTATGTGCGGCAGGCGAAGCTTGCGTTTTTTGCCATGGCGCTGTTTGGCGGGGCGGTGGCGGCTATGGAAGCCTCGATGTTCTGGTTTGTCGGGCGGCTGGTGGATCTGCTCGATACGGTGCCGAAATCCGCAGGCTGGCACGGGCTGTTTACCATGCACGGGCCGGAACTGCTGGTGATTGCCGGCGCCGTGGTGCTTTTGCGCTTTCTGGTGATTTCCATCAGCGCTCTGGTGGAAGAGCAAGTGGTGGTGCTCAACTTCTTCAATCTGGTGCGCTGGCAGGGCCATGTGCATATCAGCCGTCAGGCCTTGAGCTTTTTCCAGAATGATTTCGCCGGACGTATTGTCACCAAAGTCTGGGCAGGCGGGCAGGCGGTGGGTGATCTGCTGACCTCGCTGTTGCAGGTCGGCTGGTTCATGGTGATCTATACCATCTCCACCATGGTGCTGTTGGCGCAGCTGGATTGGCGTCTCGCCGCGGTGATTGGCTTTTGGGTGGTGTTGTTCATCTTTATGGCGCGCTATTTCGTGCCCCGCATTCGCTATCATGCCAAGGAAACAGCAGAGGCGGCATCAGCCCTCTCAGGCCGCATGGTGGATAGCTACGCCAATATCCAGACGCTCAAGCTGTTTGCCCGCGAAAGACAGAATGATCATTATATCCGCGAGGGATTTGAGCGTTTTCAGGCATCTTTGACGCCATTTACCCGGCTAATTACCGGTGTGCGCTCCACCCATGCATTGCTCTCCGGTTTCATGGTGCTGGCCATTGCAGCACTCTGTGTTGATCGCTGGTTTCAAGGGGCGATGACGGCAGGTGGCGTGGCCTTTACATTGGGGCTGGTGCTGCGGCTGAGCATGTTGCTGAACCGGATGATGACCCAGCTCAACAGCATGATGCGTAACATTGGCACCATTCAGAACTCTGCCGAATTGATCTCCAAACCCATCGGGTTGGTGGACCAGCCCGATGCAAAAACACTGAGCATTTCCGGCCCCCATATCCGTTTTGAGGATGTGTCCTTCCACTATGGCAAGGACAAGGGCGCGATTGATCATCTTTCCTTGCACATTCGCCCCGGCGAAAAAGTCGGCGTTGTTGGTCGCTCCGGTGCTGGCAAGACCACGCTCGTCAATCTGTTGCTGCGCTTTTACGATGTTGAGGGTGGTTCTATTCTGATTGACGGACAGGATCTGCGCCACGTTACCCAGCAAAGCCTTCGGGCCAAGATTGGCATGGTGACGCAAGATACCTCGCTTTTGCATCGATCGATCCGCGATAACATCTTGTTTGGCCGCGATAATGCCAGCGAGGAGCAGTTACGCGAGGCAGCCGAACAGGCCGAAGCGCTGGAGTTCATCGAAGGGCTGGTGGATCAACGCGGACGCACAGGCTTTGATGCCCATGTCGGCGAGCGCGGCGTCAAGCTGTCCGGTGGTCAGCGCCAGCGAATCGCCATTGCCCGGGTGATGTTGAAGGATGCGCCGATTCTGGTACTGGATGAAGCCACGTCAGCGCTGGATTCGGAAGTCGAGGCGGCTATTCAATCCAATCTGGAGCAGTTGATGCAGGGCAAAACGGTGCTGGCGATTGCGCATCGGCTTTCTACCATAGCGAGCCTTGATCGGCTGGTGGTGATTGATCAAGGTCGCATTATCGAAGAGGGTAGTCATGCTGAGCTGGTGGAGCGCGGCGGTCTCTATGCCGAGCTTTGGGCGCGCCAATCCGGCGGTTTTCTGGCAACGGTATAAGGGTTCACGTTGGAACCGGCTTTTGGGCAAACTTGTTTTTGTTGCAAGGATTTGCCCAAGCCTCATCAAGGTGCGATATTGCGGCGCACCAGTCTTATATGCGGTGCCGAACACTTGACATTTTGGAAACGTGATTTCCAGCAAAATTGACAAAAAATTGCTGATTTGCAACTGCCCCCTTTGGTAAGGCTGACAAGCGCCTGCATTTAAAAGGAAAAAAATACATCGCTAATTTCTAACTTTTTCCGCGACATCTTGCCTCCGGTGCGGTTGAAGGCTGGACAGATTTCCCCGCTGCGCTTAGAAATTGTCTTTGAGGCGGTGAATCCATGGCGACTTTGTGACACATGTGATTCTCGTCGGGAGGAGTGATGCTGCATAATCTGCATTTGGGGTGGAGCCACAGGTGGAGGATAAGCAGCAGATATTACGTGAAAGAGCGTCTTTTGCGGGTCGGTGTTGGCCCGCGGCGTTCAAACGGTTTGTCGCAGGTGATGCGCAGAGGATGGGTTGACCGTGAGCGAACACAATACACACAGTGAGAGCATGGCCGGGAGTGGGAGCGAGGGCGAGCCAACGCGCCGCGATTTTCTTTACCTCACCGCCGGCATGGCAGGCGTGGTCGGGGCTGTATCAGTCGCCTGGCCGTTTATTGACCAGATGCGGCCCGATGCATCCACATTGGCATTGGCATCGATTGAGGTGGATGTGTCCGCGCTGCAACCCGGCATGTCCTTGACGGTCAAATGGCGCGGCAAGCCGGTTTTCATCCGCAACCGCACGGATAAGGAAGTGGAAGAGGCCAAGGGCGTGCCCATGGCCCAGCTGAAAGATCCTCAGGCGCGCAACGCCAATGTGCCTGAAGGGGCTGAAACCTCACAGGCAACCGACCTGAACCGCTCCGCCGGCAAGGGCAAGGAAAACTGGATTGTCATGATCGGTTCCTGCACCCATCTGGGCTGTGTGCCTCTGGGGCAGGCGGGTGAATATGGCGGGTGGTTCTGTCCCTGCCACGGCTCGGTTTATGATACCGCCGGGCGTATTCGCAAAGGTCCGGCACCGGAAAACCTGCATATTCCGAATTACGCATTCGTGACCGATTCTGTCATCAAAATCGGCTGAGGGGGAGAGATATATGAGTGGGCATTCCAGTTACCAGCCTCAATCCGGGCTGACACGATGGATCGATCAGCGCTTGCCTTTGCCGCGCCTCGTCTATGACAGCTTTATTGCTTACCCCGTGCCGCGCAACCTCAACTATGCCTATACATTCGGGGCGATGTTGGCGGTGATGCTCTTGGTGCAAATCCTCACCGGCGTGGTTTTGGCCATGCATTATGCCGCTGACACTACGGTTGCTTTCAACTCGGTGGAAAAAATTGCCCGTGATGTCAATCATGGCTGGCTGCTGCGCTACATGCACTCCAACGGTGCCTCATTCTTCTTCATTGCGGTGTATCTGCACATTGGCCGCGGGCTATATTACGGCTCCTACAAGGCCCCGCGCGAAATTCTCTGGATGCTCGGCGTGGTGATTTTCCTGCTGATGATGGCAACCGCCTTCATGGGCTATGTTCTGCCCTGGGGTCAGATGTCGTTCTGGGGTGCCACGGTTATCACCGGCTTCTTCTCGGCCTTCCCATGGGTGGGTGAGTGGATCCAGACCTTCCTGCTCGGTGGGTTTGCGGTGGATCAGCCGACGCTAAACCGCTTTTTCTCGCTGCATTACCTGCTGCCCTTCATGATTGCCGGTGTGGTGATCCTGCATGTGTGGGCGCTGCATGTGACGGGCCAGACCAACCCAACCGGCGTTGAGGTCAAGCTCAAGACTGACACGGTGCCGTTTACGCCCTATGCGACCCTCAAGGATGCCTTCGCTGTTTGTATCTTCCTGATTGCTTATGCATGGTTTGTGTTTTACATGCCAAACTTTCTGGGCCATCCAGATAACTACATCATGGCCGACCCGCTGAAGACCCCGGCCCATATCGTGCCGGAATGGTACTTCTTGCCGTTTTACGCCATGCTGCGCGCCATTACCTTCAATATCCTGTTCATCGATTCCAAGCTGGGCGGCGTGTTGGTGATGTTTGGCGCAATTATCGTGCTGTTCTTCCTGCCCTGGCTGGATACGTCCAAGGTGCGCTCAGCCGTTTATCGACCTTGGTACAAGCTGTTCTTCTGGCTGTTTGCGGCAGATTGCATCCTGCTGGGCTGGCTTGGCTCGCGCCAGCCAACCGATACCTACACCACCATGGCGCAATTTGGCACGCTCTACTATTTCGGCTTCTTTCTGGTGATCATGCCATTGCTCGGCCTATTTGAAACGCCCCGGCGCGTGCCAAACTCGATCACGGAAGCTGTTTTGGAAAAGAATGCCAAGACGGCGCAGGGTGCGGTCTGATGCAGGCTCAGGAGAGGATGAAGTCTATGAAAAAGCTTGTTACAAGCCTCCTGGGTCTGGCCTTTGCAGCGGGCCTTGGCCTGTCTGCTGCCATCGCACAGGAACACGCAGAGGGCGAAACGCCGCATTATCCGCTGCACAAGCCGCGCAATCAGGAATGGAGCTTTTCAGGTCCATTCGGCAAGTATGACAAAGCGCAGCTTCAGCGTGGATTGAAGGTCTACAAGGAAGTCTGTTCGGCCTGCCATTCCATGAATCTCGTGGCGTTCAGAACGCTGACAGATCTGGGCTATACGGATGCTCAGGTGAAAGCCTTTGCTGCCGGATATGAAGTGCAGGACGGGCCAAACGCCACGGGTGATATGTATACCCGCAAGGCCGTGCCGTCTGACTATTTCCCGTCGCCTTTCCCTAATCATGAAGCGGCGGCTGCGGCCAACAATGGTGCGGCACCGCCAGATATGTCCCTGCTGGCCAAGGCGCGTGGCATTGAGCGCGGCTTCCCGACCTTCGTTTTTGATATTTTCACCCAATATCAGGAGGGCGGGCCGGACTATATCTACTCGCTGATCACTGGCTATCAAAACCCGCCAGCCGGTGTGGAAGTGGCTCAGGGCACCCATTATAACCCATACTTTGCCAATGCGGCAGCGCTGGCGATGGCACCGCCTCTTAGCGACGGGCAAGTGACCTATGATGATGGCAGCCCGGAAAAAGTGGACCAATATGCCAAGGACGTTGCGGCATTTTTGATGTGGACCGCAGAGCCGCATCTGGAAGAGCGCAAGCGCACTGGCTTTATGGTTCTGGTGTTTCTGGTGATCTTCTCTGGTCTGATTTATCTCACCAAACGGTCGGTTTATGCCAACAAGCCCCATTGATCTTTTTGCTGCGGCAAAAGGCTCTGGAAAGGCGGCCCTTTGGCCGCCTTTTTTGTTGGGTTGCAGGCACAATATTGATAGGGTCGATTGTAACTAGAAAATCCGTAAAGCCGGACCCGATGATGACTAAAATTTCCCAAGAGCTCTCTGACACCATCCGCTCGATCCACGATTACCCCAAGCCCGGTATCATTTTTCGTGACATCACCACATTGCTTGGCAATCCCCGCGCCTTTCGCCGCGCAGTGGATGAATTGGTGCAGCCCTATGCGGGCATGAAGATCGATAAGATTGCTGGCATGGAAGCCCGAGGTTTCATTCTGGGCGGTGCTGTGGCGCATCAGCTGTCGGCAGGCTTCGTGCCGATCCGCAAAAAAGGCAAGCTGCCGCACGACACGGTCAGCATTGCCTACAGCCTTGAATATGGTCTGGATGAGATGGAAATGCATGTGGATGCGGTGCAGCCCGGCGAGAAAGTCATTCTGGTCGATGACCTGATTGCCACTGGCGGCACAGCCGTGGGTGCCGTGCAGCTGCTGCGCCAGATTGGGGCCGATGTGGTTTCTGCTTGCTTCGTGATTGATCTGCCAGACCTTGGCGGTCGCAAGAAGCTCGAAGCGCTCGGCGTGGACGTGCGCACACTGGTGGAATTTTCGGGCCATTGAGGATGAGAATTTCAGCGGCTGGAGAAGGCGAGTTTGATGCTCATCATCAGAAATGTCGCTGAAAATCCTTGATATAATCGCTTCATCACGGTTGGCTTGGCAAGAACCCACTTGCGTAAGCTTGCAGCAAGCCATCCGTAAATGGCAAAGACGATGAATGTTATCGCCATGAAGACCATAGAGTGGATGGCGAAGAGCCTAAGAGGCGTATGATCCTCAACAGGCACGAACTGGGGCAAGAAGGCAAGGAAAAACAGCGATAGTTTTGGGTTGAGCAAGTTGATCAACACGGCGCGCACGATGATCTCGCTGGCTCTTTCTTGCTGATCCCCACCTTGTTCAAGGCTGATTGCGCCACCACGCCAAAGGCTCGCCGCCATATAAAGCAGGTAGAGAACGCCCGCTATTTTCAACAGGTGAAACAGGGTTTCGTGCGTTGCAAGAAGGGCAGCAAGGCCAAAGCTTGCCGCCACCATATGCGGCACGATACCAAGCGTGCAGCCAAATGCGGCAATGGTTGCGCTTTTCCTGCCACCAGACAGGGCCTTTGAGAGGGTGTAAATCACGCCTGTTCCCGGCGTTGCTGCGATAATCAAGGATGTCACGAAAAAGTCTGGGGTCATGGGAGAAAGGCCGTATCCGGTTGATCTTCCCTCCTTCTATGCTTGGCTCCGGTTTTTAATCTTGAATGAAATTGCAAAGCGCCTTCATGCGCGGAAGGCCGCGGGCGTCATGCCGTATCGCCGTTTGAACTCTCGCGTCATGTGGCTTTGGTCGGCGTAGCCGCAGGCAGCCGCAACATCTGCGAGACTCTCCCCCGACGTAATCAGCCGCCGTGCTCGATTGGCTCTCTCTTGTAGGATGAAAGCGTGCGGTGTTAACCCGGTGAAAGCACGAAAGGCGCGTAACGTTTGAAACGGGCTTGCGTTGGCGACCTCCGCCAACTCTGTGAGCGAGGGATTGTGCATGAGGTTGTCGCAGATCATCTGCCGCACCCGCGCCATTGCGCCATCACATTTAACGGTGTCCTGCTTGACCCTTACAGAAATCAAAGGAGCGAGCAGGTGAAGCATGGATTCCTCAAGCGCCAACAATGATGAGGGGGCCACGCGATCTGTTGCCGCCTGAAAGGTTGCATAAAACTGTTGTGCTGCGGGTCGGTTTGTGAAAACGGGTCGCTCAAATTCAACCTGTTCCGCAATATCGAGTCCCTGCTGGATAGATGAGATGATCTCTGGCTCCATATAGAGCATCAGCCATCGGCGATCACCGCGTCCTAGCGGTGCGCCATCATGTACTTCGCCAGGGTTAACGGTCATGATGTCACCCGGTTCTGAAATCACTTGTCCGCGGCCCGATGCCGAGATCTGGCCCCCGCACAGCATAATGCCGATACCGAACTCATCATGGCTATGGCGGGGAAAAACATGGGAACTGCTGGCGGTAACGGCGCGCAAACGATGATCGACAGTTGGGATCGACTGAAAATCCTGCCCGCGCGCCATGCTATTTTACCCCTTCACCGCCTTGGCGATATCGTCTTCAATCTCTTCCGGCTTGGTCAGCGGGGCAAAACGTGAAAGCGGCGTGCCATCGCGGCCAATCAGAAATTTGGTGAAATTCCATTTGATCGCCTCAGTGCCGAGAATGCCGGGCACTTCGTGGGTGAGGTATTTGTAGAGCGGATGCGCGCCTGCGCCATTGACCTCTATCTTGGCAAACATCGGAAAGCTTACCTTGAAATTGGCATCGCAAAAGCTGGCAATTTCGGCTTCACTGCCCGGTTCCTGCGCACCAAACTGATTGCAGGGAAAGCCCAGTACTATGAGATCATCCTTGAAACGCTGTTGCAGTGCTTCCAGTCCGGCATATTGCGGGGTCAAGCCGCAGGCGCTGGCGGTGTTGACGATCAACAGCAATTTGCCGGAAAATTCGGCCAGTTTGCGCTCTCTTCCGGTAATATCCTTGGCTGAAAATTGATACACGGACATGTCATTCTCCTGATGGGTCAAATTCCAGCACATTGCTGGTAAAGCGCAACACTGGCTCACCCTTTTGGTTGAACCCTTCGGCAATGCTGCTGTTGAGCCGCCATTCTGAGCGGGATTTGAGAGAGCGTCCTGCCAAGGCCGTGACGGTATAGGTAATATCATCGCCCGCATAGACCGGCTTCAGCCATGCCAGTTCGCGAAATCCGGGCGAGGGGCCAAGAACGGGTGGTGTTTTGCCCTCTGCCACCAATTTGGCCACGGTGGCATCCCAATAATCGACAAAGGTCCGCATCCAGCCGGAGCAGGTGTGCCAGCCCGAGGCGCAGAGGCCGCCAAACACAAAATCCTTTGCGGCCTCGGCATCAACATGGAAGGGCTGCGGGTCAAATTTCTTGGCAAAGCGGATAATGTCTTCTGCCGAAAAATGGCGGGTGCCAATGACGATCTTTTGCTCCAATGGGAAAATATCCAACATATTCATTGGGAAGCCTCCTGCGTGGCTCGCATGCGGATCATGGCCGCATTGCGGGCTGTGAGCACAATATCACCGCTCTGGTTCATCAGCACATGCCGGGTTGTGACCACGCCGATGCCGGGCCGCGAGCGCAAGGGTCGCATCTCCTCAACGGTTGTGTGGCCGCTCAGCGTGTCGCCCGCCATCACAGGTTTTTTCCATTCCACAAATTCAATGCCAGGAGCGCCTTCGCCGTAGCATTTAAGCACGTAAGCATCAATCATCATCCGCATCAGCAGGGCTGATGTATGCCAGCCGGATGCTGCGAGACCACCCAACAGGCTTGCTGCTCCGGCTTCCTCGCTCAGGTGCATAGGCTGCGGATCAAATTCTGTGGCGAATTCAATGATCTCCTCGGCCGTGATGGTGATGGGTCCAAGCGGGAATTGCTGCCCAATATCAAAATCCTCAAAATAATATCGTTCCATCTGTGATGCTCCTCCTTTGACCTCCGCCATGGCATTGGCCTTATTTGATCGGCTTTGGTGCGCTTGGCATGGTGAAACTCCGGCCATTGACCTTGATTTGGCCCGCTTGATCGGTTTCCACATGCCAGACTTGCTGCCCATCCGTGTCCGTCTGGGCAAAGCCTTTGGCCATCAGCATAAAAAAGGCCGCCTGGCCAAAGCGCGGTTCTTCTTTCATATGGCTTTGCAGGTAGTTCACGGTCTTGTCGAAATCCTTGGCCGTGATGGTCACATCCACAGTGGGTTTGTCGGCACCACTCATGGGGATGAGCGTATCTCCGTTCAATGTGATGTCATAGATTGGTGATGCCAGATGGGTGCCATCATAGGTAATTCGAAGTGCATTCGTGGGAAAGAAATGCCGACTGATTTCGAATTTTTGTGGCGGTGTCAGTGGACGGGCTGGGTCAAAATCCACATTGTCCATCACATAGCCAAGGCCATTGGCTGCGTTGATATCGGAAAAGGAGGTTCTGATCTGCATCGTTTGCGGCACCAACTGCTCCAGCTGTGGCGGCAAGAGGCCGGGCGGTGTCTTGATGGCTTCTGCATCAATACCAAGGCTGAAGCGTGCATCCTTGGTGATGCCGGTGGTGGTCAGGCTGTAGTTGACGTTTTTAACCCCGAAAGTGCCGTTGGCGGTATCCACCTGCACGTCGTTGTAGGCCACCGATTGAACTATGGTTTCAAACAGGGGGAAATTCGAGCGCACCAGCGTTTTAAGGCGGGCCTTGTCATCCAAAGACAGGGTGGGCCGCCCCATGTTGTTAAACGCAATCATGATCATCTGCCGCAAGGGCTCAAGCGCCACACCCTTCATGTCGGTGTGGATCGTGCCGGAGGCCGTGTTGATGCGGGTGGTGCCGGTTTTGAAATCCTTCAAGGTTTCCGCCAGATCGGTGAATTGCGAATCCCCGGCGATGTTGAAGGTATTGCCCTGTTTTGTAACCGTGTAGGCCGAATTCAGAGACCCGAAACCGGCATCGCCAGAGCCAACGGGGGTGCGCCATTTCCCGCGAATATGATTGGCTTGAAACGTGCCGGACTGAAGAAGATGCGTTGCCGGATCAAACAAGCTGTCGTTTTTGAAGGAATCGATGAAATATTCGAAATCTGTCTTTTTGCCATTGGTGAGAAAATTGCCTTTGACGTTCAACCCATCGGCCTGCTCAATGCTCCACAGGCCGTTTTCCAGCGGGCGTACCAGGTAGCTCCAGGTGTCGAGGCCTGAGAGGGTGAGACCTTTGATCTTGTCCAGCCCGAAAAACTCAATCGGCTTGATCCGCACTTCATAAGCATTTTGCCGGGCACGGACGGTGATGGAGCCATCAGGAGCCACACCTTTCGGCATGAAGGAGGTCAGGCCGCTCTGAATGGCGCGTTCACCACTGGCATCAATGGGGATAGCGTGTCCGCTGGCGGGGGCCAAGGCAAGAGAGAGCCACAACAGGCTGGAAAATTTCGACTGCATATTCACGCTCCCACAATTCATATCGCAGATCACGTCCTTGACTATCGACAGGAATGATCACCAACACTGCGCCAATATATTGATATTGCGCAGTTTGCGCCTCGTTGAAAGACCAAAATAAAAAAGCGGGATGCCTTTGTGGGGCATCCCGCTGTTCATTCTTTATGATGGATATGAAAAATCACATCAGGTGTTGAAGCGGAAATGGATGACGTCGCCGTCATTCACAACATATTCCTTGCCTTCATCGCGTGCCTTGCCTGCTTCCTTGGCAGGCACTTCGCCGCCCAGGGTCACGTAATCATCATAGGCAATGGTGAAGGCGCGGATAAAGCCACGCTCGAAATCCGTATGGATCACGCC